>NZ_JBNYXW010000019.1:0-139217 GCF_051380875.1 Janthinobacterium woesei | reverse complement strand
AAAGACGAGAGTAAACGCGAAAACGAGAAAGTTTACAAGGGCTGCCGCAACGCATTGAATGTAAACGGCTTTTTCGCCCACGCGCTCGACGGTCAGCACTTGTGTATAACGACGTGCTTCTACCTCTGATTTTTTCAACGTTAAATTTTTACTTATTGATAAAATAAGTTTATTTTTTAACTTATCTAGATCTATGAGTATTTCGTCATACCTTGTTTTTTTTGCGGGATCAACGAGGATATTTGTGATTGCATTATTGTTTAGATTTGAGTCGATATCGGATTTTAGGACGTAAATATCCTCCTTCTCCAAAACTTCTCCATCTATGGTAATAACGCAACCGGATACTCTGTTGTATCGTTCCTCACTTGGTTGCTGCCCATTTGAAATGCTTTCGAATGTTCTCGAAAAAGATGTTTTCATTAGGCCATTGGGGGCATAAATGGCATATGATTTTGCCCTGCCATCAGCTGATGAGAAATCAAATTCATGCTTTAGCTCGTTAATTCCATAGCAATTTTTTAATTCTATATTAAGCATATCCATTTTAAATGGCTTCCCTCTTAGATGTTTGATTGAATTTTTTCCGTCATATTGACTATAATTGGTTCGCCACCCCCACAATCACCACCGCCGACGGCACCAGTAAAAACTGTGCAATCACCGTCCCCGCCAATCTGCTTCCCACCAGCCACACCACCGCGCGCCGGAACTGCGATTCTTCGATCTTTCCTTCGATGACGTCATCCGTCATGCCTGACATGTGCGGGTCGATGAAGACGGCCATCATGATGGTGGCGCCGCCGTTGATGATGGACGAGAGGGTGCTGGAGGTGACGCGCACGCTGGGCTCCAGCACGCCCGCGTACAGGGCAGCGAAGACGCCCACCGTCCACAGGGCTGTGGCGATGACGTTCATGGCGGTCATGGAGATGGAGACGCCGGATTTTTGGCGCAGGCCGGTGACGTTGGCGGGTTTGGGCAGGCTGGCGGAGGTCTTGAGGTAGGACAAGCCGCCCTTGAAGACGGCGTGCAGCAGCAGTTTTGGCACCGACCGGTGTACTTGGAAGTGCTCGACGGCGCGGCAGAAGGTGCGTTGGAAGGTGGGGATCAGGATGGCGCCGAGGATGGTGGCCAGGCTGGCGGAAAGCAGCAGCCAGCGGAAGTCGAGCAGCAGGACGTCTGCGGCAACGTGCTGGTCGATGCCGGTTTCGACCCGTTTGGCCAGGAATGGTCCCAGGAAGGAATTCGAGGTGCGCGAGAGCAGCATGAGGATGCTGAACAGGGCTAGCGACACGGCGATGCGCCGCGTGCGGATGCCGGCGATGCGCACGGAATAGGCCAGGGTGCCGATGATGTGGATGATGAAAGTCAGTGCACAAATCAAAAACAGTTGCTTGTCCATCACAACCTTGCAATATGGAAAATGTTGTTCCATGCTGCCATGAAGTTACATATTTTTCAACTGCAAATTAGATAAGTTTTCAATGTCACACTGTTTTGGCCTGCTATTGAGCTTGTACGGCTATAGATTGGCGGCGCCGCGCGTTGGCGTGTGCTTCAATGCGACGACACATAGATATTCCCTTCCTGCTGTGGTGGCAGCGCGACGCTGTTTTTCATGCGCGTCACTTCCTCCATCGGCGTCAGGCCGAACTGGCGCTTGAACTCGCGGCCGAACTGTGGCGGGCTTTCATAGCCGACGGCCGTGCTGGCGGCGCAGGCCAGCAGGCCGTTGCGCGCCATCAAGAGGCGCGCCTGGTGCAGGCGCAGGGATTTTAAATATTGCATCGGCGACATGCTGGTCACTTGCTTGAAGTGCAGGTGGAAGGTGGCGGCGCTCATTCTGGCGCCTTGCACGTCACAGAGCATGCGGTAATAAATTTCCCGTACCGGGCAATGTCGTTATCGGCGGAAGTTACTTGTATTTCAGGCATGCGCCCTCAGTTAGCTTGCAGTGGTAGCCTGTAGCGCTGCCTCATCCAAACCAACCCGGAGAACCATCATGAGTTTCGATTCCTTTTTGTCCAAGCTGAAGTCCAAGGCAAGCGAGTTGAAAACCGAAGCCCTGAAGTACAAGAACAAGGATTTCCTGAATGCCGCAATGGCCGGGTCTGCCTTGATCGCCATGGCGGACGGTAGTGTCAGCGCGGAAGAAAAGCAGAAGATGGTCAAGTTTATTGAAAGCAATGATGCGCTGTCGGTGTTTTCCACCAACGATGTGATCAAGGCCTTCCAGGACTTTGTTGGCCAGCTGGAATTCGACAAGGATATCGGCGAAGCCAAGGCTTACCAGGCGCTGGGCAAGATGAAGTCGAATGTGGAGGCGTCGCGCTTGCTGGTGCGCATGATTATTGCCGTGGCCTCGTCGGACGGCAATTTTGACGCCAACGAGCAGCGCGTGGCCAGCAAGATCGCCAGGGAGCTGGGCTTGACGCCTGCGGAGTTCGAGCTGCAGTAATACTGTAGTAATCGCACTATAGTAATCGCACTGCAGTAAGCATGCCGTGTGTATACGCGCACCGCGTCGGCGCTATCGGAGTGTTGCGATAGATAGCGCGTCGTCCGGCGCGGCGCCATGCCAGCGGGCGATGAAGGCTAGCTGCCACGCCGTCAAGTGGCTGGCCCTTTCAGCCCGCGTCCGAGCCGACACAGCATGGCGTCAGCGGGCCGGGAATGTCAGTGCCGCAATCTTTTCTTCGGTCACAAATCCGCCCGCCACGTTCTGCGACGGCACCACCATCACCAGTTCGCCGCCCACGCTGCCGTCATCGTTGTGGTCGATGCGCACTCTCAGCTGGCGGTCCAGCGCGACGAAGGCGTTGTGGTCGGTGGCGACGATGCGGTGCTCCTCCTGGTTGCCGATACGCGCATACATGACGGCGCCAGCGAGGCGCAGTTGCAAGGTGTCGCCATTCGACAGATCATAGGCGCCGACGAATTTCTTGAAATCCTCGCGCATCATGTAGCGCGGGTGCTCGGGCACCTCGATGCGCAGCGAGCGGCCCGGCACTGTGACGGTTTGCTCCGGCGGCAGGGTTTGCGCGGTGGCTGCCGTGCTAGCGACAGCGAGGCCCAGGAGTGTGCTGAAGATGATGGTTTTCATGTTGTTGTCCCTCGATGGTTGATGGCCTCTGGCGCATGACCCGGGTGGGGCGTGAGGCTGGAACCAGTCTAGCCACGGGATTGGCAATGCGCATCCTTCATTCGAAGGAGGCGCGCCTTGATATTTCATGCTTGCTCACGTCCAAATTAAAACGCCAAGCATGCAGAATGCGAGATCCGGCCACAAGGCTGTAGTTTATGCAGCGCCGACGGTATTTCAAACTTGCTTGTTCAAGGAATTTGGCGGCGATGATGGCACGCGCTGCTTGCGCAGCGTGCGATGGTGGGGGCAGACAGCGGGCCGGCTAACGCGCAGCACCATTCATTTCTTGCAATACTTTTTTGCACAGCAGGCCATGGCCCACGCCCGTGCCGCGCCGGTGCTGGGCCAGGTCGTAGCCGGCGCTGATGTCGACCCAGGCCACGCTGCCGGGCAAGGCGCGCAAGTCTTCGTCGACGTCCATCTCGAAGTGGATGAAGTGGCCATCTGCGCTCAGCAGCTTGCCATACACGGCGGGCTTGCCGGGGAAAGCCAGTTGCAGGTCGAGCATGATGGCCGTGCCCAGCGCCACACCATGGCTGGCCGCGCACTGGCGCAGGGCGTCGGGAAGGGGACGCGCCCGCCACCAGGTGGCTGCCTGGCGGATGGCTGCCAGGGTTAGCGCGTTTTGTTGCTGGACACAAAGTTGTTTGCTCATGGTTGCCATGCCTGCAGCAATGGAGCCAGGCCGGCGATGAACGCCCGCCTGGCACCTGCCGCCTTAACGCGACGCCATGCTCATGTTTTGTACGTGGGCTGGCACGATGTCGCCGCTGGCCATTGTCTGGGCCGGTACCTGCATCAGCACTTCGCCGCCCACGCTGCCATCGTCACGCAAGTCGATGCGCATGGCCAACTGCCGGTCGAGCGCCACGAAGGTGTCCCTGGAGGCAGCGACGATGCGGTGTTCTTCCTGGTCGTCGATGCGCGCATACATGATGGCGCCAATGATGCCGGTGTTGCGCAGGTGTAGCACCTGCCCGTTCGCCAACTCATAGCCGCCGCGGAACGGGGAAAATTCTTCTGCACTCATAATATGCCGGTGTGCCGGCAATTCGATTGTTTGCATGCGTCCGCCTGGAACAAAGACGGTCTGATTGTCGGGGAGCGATTGCGCATTTGCCAGCAGGGCGCAGACGCCCAGGGTGCCAGCCAGTATCCATGTTTTCATTTTCCAGCCCATCCTTGAATTTTGGTGCCGTCCGGTATAGGCGCGGCGAGGTTTGATGTGGGTGCCAGGGAAATCGGGCCGGTCTGCCTGCATCTGCTGCGGTGACACTGGCGAGGCGCAGCCAGCCGGTCTTGCCAGTGTAGGCAGGCTAGTTGCACTGCGCATCATCCGATTGGATGATGCGGTGTCATGCATCGATGATGGCCATGTGCGCCGTGGCGCCATGGATCAGGGCGATCAGTTCACCCTGGCGCCGGGTATCCGTCTTCAGATAGGTGTGGTGCAGATGCGTCTTGACGGTATTGGCGCTGATGCTGCAGCGAACGGCAATTTCCTCGATGGTGGCCCCTTGCGCCAGGGCCACGGCCACTTGCGCCTCGGCTTGCGTCAGGTCAAACAGCTGGCGCAGCGCGGGAATTGACGTGCTCGACCGGCTCGGGTCGCGCGCGATGACGATGGCGCAGGGTGGCTGCCAGGAGGGGAAGGGCGCCGCCGCCAGCAAGAGGGCTGGCGCCTGGCTGCGCGGCAGGCGCAACGACTGGCACTGCGCCGGGCCGTCCATGCTGGCGATCACCAGGCGCACGGCGCGCAGCAGGGCGGGCGGCGGCCCCTGCCGCAGTGGCGCGTCCAGCAAGGCGTGGCCGGCGGCATTGGCGAACAGCACGCCGAGGTGCTCGTCGAGCAGCAGCACGGCGGCGCCCATGGCGTCCAGCGCCGCCAGGGCGCAGCGGCTGGCCAGGCTTGCCTCCTGCAGGCGGTGGCGCAGGCGCAGGGCATGCTGCAGGTATGGCAGGAAATTCTGCAAGTGTTGCCTGGCGTGCAGTCCATTTTTTTCTGGCGCCCGGTGGCAATAGATGGCCAGCGTGGCCATATTGTGCGCGTTGATGGGCACGCTGGCGTCCAGCAACTGGCCTGCGTGGGCCAGCGGCACGGTTCCGCCCAGCAACTGGCCGGCCGGCGCGTCGCCGCACAGGGTGAGGGTGGCGCTACCGGCATCAAAGGCGTCGGCGATGTCGCGGCACAGTTGTGGCCAGCAGTCATCATCGCCGGCCGCTTCTAGCAGTTTGCCGATCAATTCGCCCGAAATACGCTGAACCTGTCCTGGCGCCGTCATGTTGCCCCCATACGCTGAATGCACAGAATGGCCCGGACGTGCCGTGCGTGACTGGGTAAGGACTGCGATGCGGCGGTGGCCTGACGCCGTTGTGCGGGGCGGGCCTGCCGCTGCGATCTGGCCAGGGCACCTATCAAGATAGTACACAGACATCGCCGCCGCAATGCGGCGCTGGAATGGCTGGCCGCCAGTGTTCTGTAGGAAACTTGCGCAGGGAAAACATGCTCATGATGTAAGATTCACATTGTGTCTGATTTTACATTTGCCGATTGCCCATGAACTCAATCATGATTCCCGACGTCGCCCTGGTTGACAATACCGAACCTGTGGCCCCAGCCATGGCCCATGCCGAGATCGAGCCACGGCGATTGTCGGGCCAGGTCAATGCGCCCGACTACCTGCGCGGAAAGCTGGTGGGCAACTACGCCATGTATTACCGCATGGCTAGGTCGAGCTGCTGGTGGAACAGGACGGGCGCGGCGTGCAGGAAGGCCCGCAGGCCCGCTACTACCCGGACGGCTAGCTGTGGCCATGCGCGCTACGTGGCGCAATGGCGTGCAGGAAGCCGAGCAAAGGCTGTATCACGACACGGGCAAGCTCAGCGAAGTGAGCCAGTACCGCAATGGCGCGCGCCGATGGCCTGGTGGAAACATTCGACAGGGATGGCAAGCGGTGCGCACACGAAACGCAACAACTTTACCGGTGCGGCGGCGTCAGCACGCTGGCAATGGCCTTGGG
Organism: Janthinobacterium woesei; assembly: GCF_051380875.1. NCBI lineage: Bacteria > Pseudomonadati > Pseudomonadota > Betaproteobacteria > Burkholderiales > Oxalobacteraceae > Janthinobacterium > Janthinobacterium woesei. The sequence goes on along the minus strand of NZ_JBNYXW010000019.1, from coordinate 133,049 downwards.
CAAGGTTTCCGGATAGTCGCGGCTGAAGTGCAGGCCACGGCTTTCGCGGCGCGACAGGGCGCTGTTGACGATCATCGAGGCGACGTCGACCAGGTTGCGCAGTTCCAGCAAATCGTGCGTGATGCGGAAGTTGCGGTAGTACTCGTCGATTTCTTCTTTCAGCAGGGCAATGCGGTGCTGGGCACGTTCCAGGCGTTTCGTCGTGCGCACGATGCCGACGTAATTCCACATGAAGCGGCGCAGTTCGTCCCAGTTATGGGAAATCACCACTTCTTCGTCCGCATCCGTGACGCGGCTTTCATCCCAGTCGGGCAGGTAAGGCGTGCCCAGCTTTTCCTTGCTTTCGATGTCTTGCGCGCAGGCACGACCGATGACTATGCATTCGAGCAAGGAATTGGACGCCAGACGGTTGGCGCCGTGCAAGCCCGTGCAAGCCGTCTCGCCCACGGCGTACAGGCCCGGCAAGTCGGCGCGGCCCGATAAATCCGTCACCACGCCGCCGCACGTATAGTGGGCGGCCGGCACGATGGGGATCGGCTGCTTGGTGATGTCGATGCCCAGTTCCAGGCAGCGCGCATAGATGGTGGGGAAGTGTTCGATGAGAAATTCGGCCGGCTTGTGGCTGATGTCCAGGTGCACGTAATCGAGGCCGCGCTTCTTGATTTCAAAGTCGATGGCGCGCGCCACCACGTCGCGCGGCGCCAGTTCGGCCCGCTCGTCGTGGGCCAGCATGAAGCGCGTACCCGCTGCCGCGCCTGCTTCGGGCGGCAGTTTCAAGAGTCCGCCTTCGCCACGGATGGCTTCGGTGATCAGGAACGACTTCGCATACGGGTGATACAGGCAGGTCGGGTGGAACTGGATGAATTCCATGTTCGACACGCGGCAGCCGGCGCGCCAGGCCATGGCGATGCCGTCGCCGCTGGCCGTGTCGGGATTGGTGGTATATAAATACACCTTGCCGGCGCCGCCCGTGGCCAGCACGGTGTGCTCGGCAGCAAAGGTCAGCACCTTGCCCGTTTTTTCATCTTGCACGTACAGGCCGTGGCAGTGGGGCTGGGCGTTGCGCTGGGCCGGTTTCATGCCCAGCTTGTCGGAGGTGATCAGGTCGATCGCGCAATGGTGTTCGAACAGGGTGATGTTCGGGTGGGCGCGCACTTTTTCTTCCAGCGTCACTTGCACGGCGTGCCCGGTGGCATCGGCCGCGTGGATGATGCGGCGCTGGCTGTGGCCGCCTTCGCGGGTCAGGTGGAAACCCAGCTCGGCCGTGGCGTCGCGCGTAAACGGCACGCCTTGCTCGATCAGCCATTCGATCGCTTCGCGGCCGTGCTCGACAATGTAGCGCGTGGCGCTCTCGTCGCACAGGCCGCCGCCGGCGATCAGGGTATCCTCGATGTGCTGCTGGTGGCTGTCGCCCGAGTCCAGCACGGCCGCGATGCCGCCTTGCGCCCAGTTGCTGGCGCCATCTTGCAGCGCGCGTTTGGAAATGATCGCGACAGTGCGCGTCTCAGCTAAATGCAGTGCAACCGATAAACCCGCCAGGCCACTGCCGACAATCGCTACATCAAATTTCATGACATTTATCTTTTTTTAGGGGAAGTATACTATATGCCATTTCCCCTCATTCGGTAATGTGTTGAGATAAATTCTGCCAGCGAAAGATAAGCGGTGCCGTAGCTTGTGGCGCATCAATGTCTGCGCGGAACGGTTCCCCATGATGGCAAGACCGGTATCTGGCTGCCTTTTGCGCGGCGAGATGCCTTCGCCGCAGGGGGAGCCATGATCCGCATCTTCAGCCATTACGTCTCGAAAACAGCGTTTATCTTGCTGTTGCTGGAAATCATGATCCTGCTGCTGTCGGCCACCCTGACCTCCTTGCTGTGGCTGGTGGACAGCAGCCGGCTGGCGCGATCTGGCGAGGTCTACCTGTCGTCGCTGATCTTTGCGCTGGTCATCGTACTCAGCATGAGCGCGCTGGGCATGTACCAGCACCGCTCGCGCGACGATATCCGCAACACTTTATTGCGCATCCTGCCCTCGTTCGCGCTGGGCTTTGCCGTGCTCAGCGTGCTGATCCGCTTCATTCCTTCGCTGCATTTCGGGCGCGGCAGCGTGCTGATCTTTGGCCTGGGCGCCATCGGCGTGCTGCTTGCGCGCCTGGCGGTCTTTAAATCCTCGCAGTCGGCGCTGATGGAAGGGCGCTTGATACTGGTGGGCGGCGGGGCGCTGGCGCGTGAATGCATGGACCTGGCGGCCAGCAAGATCGGTTTCCACCAGTTCACGGTGGTGGGCTGTATCGATGTGGCCGGCGAGCAATGCTGCGTGCCTGTCTCGGCCTTGCTGCCGGCCGAACCGTCCCTGCTGGCCATGGCGCAGCGCCATGCTGCGCACGAAATCGTCGTCTCCGTCAGCGACCGGCGCAATGGCGCATTTCCCGTCAAGCAACTGCTCGAATGCGCGCTCGGCGGCGTGAAGGTGATCGATGCGGCCACCTTCTTCGAGCGCGAAGCTTGCCAGATTCGCATTGATTCCTTGCAGCCCAGCTATCTGACCTATGGCGGCGGCTTCGACCAGAGCTTCTTCCGCGCCGCCTCGAAGCGGCTGTTCGACCTGGCCGCCAGCAGCGTCATCTGCTTGGCAGCGCTGCCCGTGATGCTGGCCACGGCCCTGTGCATCCGCCTGGAAGACGGCGGCCCCGTGTTTTACCAGCAGGAGCGGGTGGGGCTGGACGGCTTGCCGTTCAAGGTGCTGAAATTTCGCAGCATGCGCTGCGATGCCGAGCGCGACGGCAAGCCCATCTGGGCGCTGAGCAACGATGTGCGCATCACGCGCGTGGGCAACGTCATCCGCAAGCTGCGCATCGACGAGCTGCCGCAGGTGCTCAATGTGTTCAGCGGCGAGATGAGTTTCGTGGGGCCACGCCCCGAGCGTGCGTATTTTGTCGAGCAACTGAAGGAACAAATTCCGTACTACAACATTCGCCACAACATCAAACCGGGCATCACAGGCCTGGCGCAGGTGCGCTATCAATATACTGCGTCCGTCAATGACGCCGTCAAAAAGCTGCAATACGATTTGTATTATGTGAAGAATAACAGCCTGTTCCTCGACGTGCTGATCCTGCTCGACACGGTGCAGGTGGTGCTGTTTGGCAAGGGCAGCCGATGATGCGGGCGCAATCGGCGTGGCTGGCGGCGGCGGACGCGGCGGCGCTCAGCCATGGCCTGGCCTCGCTGGCGTTTTTCGTGCTGGCGCTGCTGCTGATCAGCAACTGGCGCGCGCGGCAAAATGCGCGCGCCTTGCTGGTAGCTTGCCTGGTCACGGGCGCGTGGGCGACGGGCACGGTGGTGCTGGTGCTGCTGGGGTTGCGCATCTCGTTGGCGGGCGACGCGCTGGAAATGCTGCGCACCCTGGCCTGGCTGGTCTTCCTGCTGCTGTTGATCGATCCGTCGCGCACGCGCTTGCGCGCCGTGCTGTCCGGCATCGCTGTCATTGCCTTGGTGGTGGCAGCAATCTGGCTGTTGCTGGCCGTGCCGGGGCGCGCCATGGCCAGCGTCTGCCGTTTGCTGCTGGCCGTGCTGGGCATGCTGCTGGTGGAGCAGTGGTACCGCAACACGCCGCCGTTGCAGCGCTGGGGCATTAAGTTTGCCTGCCTGGGCGTGGGCGGCCTGTTCGCCTACGATTTTTACCTGTACAGCGACGCCTTGCTGTTTCGCACCGTCAACGATGACATCTGGGCCGCGCGCGGCGTCGTCGATGCCCTGTGCGCGCCGCTGCTGGCCATTTCTGCGGCGCGCAATCCGGGCTGGGCGCTGGGCTTGTCCGTCTCGCGCCAGATGCTGTACCGCTCGGCTGCCTTGCTCGGCTCGGCCATGTATTTGCTGGCCATGGCGGCCAGCGCCTATTATTTGCGCTATTTCGGCGGCACCTGGGGTTCCTTGATGCAGATGGCTTACCTGGGCGGCGCGGTGCTGCTGCTGGCCGGCGTGCTGTTTTCCGGCAGCCTGCGCGCCAAGCTGAAGGTGAGCATCAATAAACATTTCTATAAGGCCATCTTTGATTACCGCGAGGAATGGCTGCGTTTTACGCGCGCCTTGTCCGAAGATGGTCCGGCGCAGGGCGAACGCACCATACAGGCCGTGGCGCAACTGGTGGAAAGCCGCGCCGGCGCGCTGTGGATCTTGCGTGAACAGGGCCAGTTTGCCCCGGCAGCCAGCTGGAACTGGCCGCTGCCCGCGTGGAGCGAACCGGCCGCAGGCCCCCTGTGCCAGTTCCTGGAAGCACGCCAATGGGTGATCGACGTGTCCGACTGTGAGCAAAACCGGCGCCAGTACGGCGGCCTGGTCTTGCCAGCGGCGCTGCTGGCGCTGCCCCACGTGTGGCTGCTGGTGCCCTTGACCCTGCATGGCCAGCTGTTTGCCTTCGTGGCGCTGGCGCGGCCGCGCACGCGCATCGGCCTGAACTGGGAAATCCGCGACGTGCTGAAAATTGCCGGCAGCCAGGCCGCCAGCTACCTGGCGCACCGCGAATCGCTCGATTCGCTGATGGTGTCGCGCCAATTCGAATCGTTCAACCGCATGTCTACCTTCATCGTGCACGACTTGAAAAACCTGGTGTTCCAGCTGTCCCTGTTACTCAGCAATGCTGAAAAGCACCGCGCCAATCCCGCGTTCCAGGAAGACATGCTGGGCACGCTGGACCATTCCGTGCAGAAAATGAAGACCCTGCTGCAAAGGCTGGCGCATGGCGAGGCGCTGGACACGCCGGCGCCCTTGCAACTCGACGCCTTGCTGCGCTGCGCCGTGGCGGCCAAGGCCAGCCTGGCACCGGCGCCGCGGCTGGAAATCGTCGATGGCGAACTGACGGTGCTGGCCCACCGCGCGCGGCTCGAACGCGTGCTGGGCCATCTGATCCAGAACGCCATCGAGGCCACCGCCAGCGATGGCACGGTTGCCGTGCGCCTGTTGCGCGAGCGCCAGACGGCCGTGGTGGAACTGGACGATACGGGCCAGGGCATGAGCGAGCAATTCATCCGCGAGCGCCTGTTCAAACCGTTCGACACCACCAAGACGGCGGGCATGGGCATCGGCGTGTTTGAAAGCCGCGAATACATCCGCGAAGTGGGCGGCAGCCTGGAAGTACGCAGCGCACCGCAGGTGGGCACCACGTTTCGCGTGATCTTGCCGCTGCACGCGGCCTAGACCAAGGACAAAAGGAACAAAGGAATCCCATGGCCAAGCAGAAATTACTCGTCATCGAAGACGATCCCGGCCTGCAAAAGCAGTTGCACTGGAGTTTTGACGCCTACGACGTGCTGCTGGCGGGCGAGCGCGAAGCGGCGCTGGCACTGGTGCGGCGCCACCAGCCGGCCGTGGTGACGATGGACCTGGGCTTGCCACCCGATCCGGACGGCGCCACCGAAGGGCTGGCCACCTTGCAGCACATCATCGCGCTGGCGCCGGACACGAAAGTCATCATTCTCTCGGGCAACCAGGAGCGCGCGCATGCCTTGAAGGCCATTGCGCTGGGCGCCTACGATTTCCACCAGAAGCCGTTCGACGCCGATATGCTGGGCCTGGTCATCGCCCGCGCCTTTTATCTGCACGCCATGCAGCAGGAAAACCGCCGCATGCTGCAAACGCAGGCTGACTCGCCCCTGGCCGGCATCGTCAGCCGCGACCCCGGCATGCTCAAACTGTGCCGCAGCGTGGAAAAAGTGGCGCCTTCGTCGGCCAGCGTGATGCTGCTGGGCGACTCGGGCAGCGGCAAGGAATTGATCGCGCGGGGCCTGCATGCGCTCAGCAGCCGCCACGCGCAACGCTTTGTGGCCATCAATTGCGCGGCCATTCCCGAAAACCTGCTGGAAAGCGAGCTGTTCGGCTACGAGCGGGGGGCGTTTACGGGCGCGGCGCGGCAAACCCTGGGCAAGATCGAGCTGGCCCACGGCGGCACCTTCTTTCTCGATGAAATCGGCGACATGCCGATGGCGCTGCAGGCGAAACTGCTGCGCTTCTTGCAGGAACGGGTCATCGAGCGCGTCGGAGGGCGCTCAGAAATCGCCGTCGACGTGCGCATCGTCTGCGCCACGCACCAGGATTTGAAGGCCCTGGCCGCGCTGGGACGTTTCCGCGAAGACCTGTTTTACCGCCTCAGTGAAATCGTGCTGCGCATCCCCCCGCTGCGCGAGCGGGCCGGCGACGCGGCCTTGCTGGCGCACCATTTCAAGAACAAATTTTGCGCCAGCGAAGGGCGCAGCACCCTGCATTTCAGCGCCGGTGCGCTGCAAGTGATCGAGGCGTATGGCTGGCCAGGCAATGTGCGCGAGGTGGAAAACTGCATCAAGCGCGCCGTCATCATGAGCGACGGCCCGCAGATCGTGCAGGACGACCTGGGTTTGCCAGCCAGCGCCCAGCCAGCGCCTGCGGACGAACCGCTGAACCTGCGCCAGGCGCGCGATGCGGCCGAATACAAGGTCATGGTGCGCGCACTGGCGCGGGCCGACGGCAATATCGCCAGGGCGGCCGAGTTGCTGGGCGTGAGCCGGCCCACCCTGTACGATTTGATGGGCCATCACGGCATCAAGTAAGGCTTTTTGATATGGATTAAATAGTAAGATTGTGTATGGCGCCGCACATACGCTGGCTTCGGCGTGGCGCATCCTAGTTACATCAACAACAGGAGGCGCCATGAACGCGATCAATTTATTGATGCAGGACCATAAGGCCGTCAAGGCCCTGTTTGCCCAATACGAAGGCTTGAGCGACCGCTCCTTTGCCAGCAAGAAAAAACTGGCCGATCAAATCTGCCAGGAATTGACCGTGCACACCCAGCTGGAAGAAGAAATCTTCTATCCGGCCGTGCGTCGTCCCATCCATGACGGCGACTTGATGGATGAAGCCCTGGTCGAACACGCCGCCGCCAAGGAACTCATCGCGCAGATCGAAGCGATGGAGCCTGCCGATGACCTGTATGACGCCAAGGTCAAGGTGCTGTCCGAGCAGATCGAGCATCACGTCAAGGAAGAAGAGGGCGACATGTTTCCCAAGGTGCGCCATGCGGGCGTCGACCTTGATGCGCTGGGCCAGGAAATGGCCGCACGCAAGGAGCAACTGACGGGCATGCCTGCCTGAGCCCCATCACCATCATTCAACAAGGGAGAATTCCATGCAAGCTACACAATTGTCCATGTCGGACCTGAACCATCCTGGCGTCTCCTGGGGCGCCGTGCTGGCGGGCGCTGCAGCAGCGGCCGCGCTGTCGTTCATTTTGCTGATCCTCGGCGTGGGCCTGGGCCTGTCGTCCATCTCGCCCTGGTCGTTCAATGCCACGGCCATCGGCGTGTCGACCATCGTCTGGCTGGCCTTCATGCAACTGGCCGCGTCCGGCATCGGCGGCTACATGGCGGGCCGCCTGCGGGCCAAATGGAGCTCCGTGCACACCGATGAAGTGCATTTTCGCGATACGGCGCATGGCTTGCTGGCCTGGGCCGTGGCAACCCTGATCACGGTGGCCGTGCTGGCAGGCGGTGCGCGCGCCGTGCTGAGCGGCGCCATCGATGCGGGCAGCGGCGTGGCGGCGGCAGTGGGTCCGGCCGCAGCGGCGGGCGTTGGTGCTGCCGGTGCTGCCGGTGCGGCAGGCGCCAGGCAAGGCGAGGGCGGCGGCGCCAATCCGCTCGATTATTTCTCTGACATGCTGCTGCGCGCCGCCCCGGCTCCGGCCTTAGCTACGGTCCCGGCCCCGGTCCCGGCCACTGCCACCCTGGCGCCGCCTGCGGCCGACTCTGGCGTGAGCGTCGCCGACCAGCGCATGGAAATCGGCAAGATCTTCGCCACCGGCCTGTCCACGGGCAGCCTGGCCGCCGATGACCGCGCCTACCTGGGCCAGATCGTGGCCAAGCGCACGGGCTTGACCCAGGCCGAAGCGGAAGCGCGCGTCGACGCCGTCTACGCCCGCGCCGCCAAGGCCGCCGCCGATGCCAAGGCTGCCGCCCAGCAAGCAGCCGACACGGCGCGCAAGGCCGGTGCCCATACGGCCCTGTGGATGTTCGTCGCCTTGCTGCTCGGTGCCTTCGTCGCCAGCCTGGCGGCAACATTCGGCGGCCGCCAGCGCGACCATGAACGCGTGCTGCGCCACGTCACCATCTGAATCCCCACTATAAAATAAGGAGTCTGCCATGCGATCCATCCTCTTGCTGCTGCTGGGCATTCCATTGCCTATTATCATTTTGATTGCTTTGTTCGTGCACTAAGCTTCTCAAAGTGAAAAACCGGCGCCCGCTGCAAGGTGGGCGCCGGTTTTTTGCATGCGAGCGGGCGCGTGTGTAAGATGGCGCCATCTTTCCATCGAGACTATCCATGAATGTGACCGCCATCCGCCCCTTGCTGAAAAGCACCGCCATCGCCGCTTTTGCTTGCACTCTGCTGGCTTCGTGTTCCACCCTGATCGGCCCACGCGACGTGAACGTGTCGCTGAGCAAGATGCAGCAAGGCCTGGAGCGCCGCTTTCCCATCGACAAGCGCGTCCTGTCCGTGCTGGACGTGAAACTGACGCAGCCGCAACTTTCCTTGCAGCCGGAGCGCGAGCGCGTGGCCCTTAGCGTCGACGCCAGCGTGATGCCGCCGTTTATCCGCCAGACCTGGCGCGGCAACCTGGCCATGTCGGGCCGATTGGTGCTCGACGCGCAGCGCAACGCCGTCTACCTGAGCGAAGCCAGCGTGGACAAAGTGACAATCGAAGGCATGGACGAGTCCCAGCAGCGCCAGTTCGCCAAGGTGGCCAGCCTGGTGGCCGACCAGTTGATGCATGAAACGCCGATCTACACGTTCAAGCCGGACGAGTTGCGCTATGCGGGCGTGCAGTTTGTGCCAACGCAACTCAAGACCACCAGCAGCGGGCTGACCGTGACGTTTGAGCCGGTGAAGTAGGGTGGCGGTGTTGGATAAGGGGCCGTTTTCGCCCCAAAGCGGACCTTGAAGCTTAGCAGTTTATTTCTGATGAACCCACTGGCCGGAACCGGCGAACATCAATTTATAAGCGGCCAGCCATCCCACCTATGACTCCATGTTCAGCCCGGCCACACCGCCACTTCGATTGATTCAGGCGTGCGACGGGGGAAATTGGGAACGAGAAAATCTGGCATGAACGGAGCACGCAGTGGCAGGCGAGTGTGCAATTGCAACGCTTCTATGAGATCGAACAAGGTTAGCATTGGGCCATCTTCTGATTGACACCCAGTGAAACATTAAGCCTCTGCCGACCATCCCTTTATATGGTTAATAAACCAGCTGCCGGCAGGCCCTGGTGGAGAGGCTGCCTGGTGGACAGCCGACATCGCCAAAGGGTAGCCGGAACGAGGCATCCCGTCCACCTCGAGCACGACTAGCACCCCCACATCTATATCGTGTTCGACCATGTGGAGCGGCATACTTCCCCAGCCCACGCAATCTTTGAGAAACGCATACTTCGTCGATAGGTCGGCAAGTCTCCACGTAGAGGGTGACATCACGCCATAGTCTTTCCCGCCCATCAAATCAGACCGGTCGGTCAGCACCAACTGAACATATTTGCTCAGCTCACGCTTCGGGATTTCCTTCTCAAATTGAGCAAGCGGATGTTTAGCTGACGCGACCACCACGAGCGGTATTTCGCCCAGACGTTCGCTAACTAGCGAGGGAAATGAGACGGGAAGAGATGCCAAGATACCTAAGCTGCAACGGCCATCCAACACTGGCTGATAGCCCGCTCCCAAGCCCTCTACAAAAAGCCGCAACGGTGTGAAAGGGAAATGCTCGGAAAATGCCTTTACTGCTGCGCTGACCACAGTGGTCGGGAAGAAAACATCAATGACAACCGAGAGTTCCGCCTCAAGCCCACCGCTCATCATTTTTGCTCGAGCCTTGAGTGTGTCCACTCCGGCCACAATGTTGCGAGCGTCTGCCAGCAAAACCGTGCCCTCTGGCGTCAGCTTGGGAAATCGGCCCGTCCGGTCAAATAGAACAACACCGATTTGCTCTTCAAGGCTACTGACCCACCCGCTCACGGCGGATTGAGCCCTGTTTAACTTGCGGGCGGCTGCTGAAAAGCTCCCTTCGTCGACCGCCGTGATGAATGTTCTTAGTTGGTCTAAAGAAACTCCGTCTAACATATTTTCCTCCTCCATCTCGAATCCAGATACTTTGCATCTCAATATATCATCTTTTCGGATTGAGGATTGCAGCGCATCATGCCTCTCATCGAAACAACAATCAAGTGAAGTTAATGCCGCGAATGTCGGTAGGCGCAGGTTTCGATTTCGACCAATTCGTAGGTCTCTTTGCAATCACTAACTCGAGGAAATTCTTATGCGTACCACCTTAATCGCCGCTGCTCTGGCCAGCACTGCCTTATTCACCTCCGCCCATGCGGAAGTTTCGACTTATAACGTCGACCCAACGCACACCTTTGTAACGTTCGAGGTTGCTCATTTTGGCACATCGACCAACCGCGGTCGTTTTGACAAGAAGCACGGCGTGATTGTTATCGACAAGGCCGGGAAAAGCGGAAACCTCGAACTGATTCTTGAAACCAACTCGATTAACACCGGTACTGCGGCGTTCGACAAACACTTGCAGAGTGACAACTTTTTTAACTCCGCACTTTTCCCGGAGGCGAAATTCGTCTCCTCGAAATTTACTTTTTCCGGAGAAAAGGTGACCGAAGTCGCTGGGCAGCTGACCTTATTGGGCAAGACCAATCCAGTCGTGCTAAAGGCCACTAACTACAACTGCTACATGAACCCAGTGCTCAAACGAGAAGTTTGCGGTGGCGATTTCGAGACCATCATCCAGCGCAGCGATTGGGGCATGGGCTGGGGTGTTGACTTGGGCATCCCCAGCACAGTTAAGCTCGCAATTCAAGTCGAAGCTGTCAAAGAGTAATTCAGACGACCATTTCTAGACGCTAATACGTCCCTTTATTTACTTACCATACAGGCACATCATGAAACTTCTCCACCTCGACTCCAGTGTTCTTGGCACCGCTTCGGTAAGCCGTCAACTCTCTGCTGGCATCGTCGCTCGCTGCAAAGCTTCACACCCTGGCATCACGATTATCGCGCGTGATTTGGCGGCCGAGCCAGCCCTGCATCTGTCAGGCGCTCATATGGCTGCGTTTCAAGGCGCAGTTGTCGAAGATGCTGTCTTGACGGCGGACCTCTTGAAGGGCAACGCATATATGGATGAACTCTTCGCCGCAGATATCATCGTAATCGGCGCCCCCATGTACAACTTGTCGATTCCGACGTCGCTCAAAGCGTGGATTGACCGCATTGCAGTCGCAGGAAAAACTTTCCAATACACGGCCACAGGGCCCGAAGGATTATTGAAGAACAAACGTGCATTCATCGCTTCCGCGCGGGGTGGTGTCTACTCGGTAGGGAGCCATGCCGCAGCGATTGAGCATCAGGAAAGTTACCTCATCGGTTTACTGGCATTCCTTGGCATAACAGATGTGACGGTCATTCGGGCTGAAGGCATTGCGTTTGGCCCTGATGCAAAGGAAGCAGCAGTCACCCATGCATTAAAAGACATCGCCGCAATCGCGGCATAAACTTAATTCACGACTAAGGAAATTATCATGACCTATTCCATCATCGGCTCCGGCAATGTTGGCACCGCACTCGCCCGCCAATTCACCCGCTCCGGAATATCCGTAAACATCGCAAACTCGCGAGGAGCTGCCTCACTTTCGGCATTGGCGTCCGAGCTAGGGAGCAATGTCACCGCTGTCTCGTTCGAAGACGCGCTGAAAGCGGACGTAATCATCCTGGCGGTCCCCTTCATGGCGCACCCGGCTATCGCCGCAGCTGCGCCGGACTGGGCGGGAAAAATAGTTGTCGACGCGATGAACACATATGGCGTGCCGTCTGAACTGCTTGCAGGCAGAGCATCAAGCGACATCGTGGCATCCGCTTTTAAAGGCGCCAATGTCGTCAAAACTCTCAACCAGTTGCCAGCAAAACTTCTGGCCTCAGACCCTCTCGAAGGTGGCGGACGCCGAGTGATGTTCGTCGCGGGCAACGACGCTGGTGCGACTGTGGCTATCGTGGAATTGGTAGCAAATCTCGGTTTCGCTCCGGTTACACTGGGCAAACTCAACGAAGGTGGTGTTTTGCTGGAAAAAGGCGGGCCTTTGGTGCTCCAGAACCTCATTAAGTTAAATTGAGCCCAACCGCAGGAGCCACAGGTTTTTCAAGATTCCTGACCCCGATTCGAAATCTCACGGCATAGGGGCCAAATCTTTCGGCCCCTATGCAATACCGCTCCCCCTAACAGTGCGACAAGTAAGGCGATGAGCAGGCAACAGTAACTCGGGTTTCCGCTGGAAGCCACTGCGCTCATTTTTGCTTTGCTTCGGCCTCTTACAGCGCTACTTCATTCGCCTCATCATCACGCGATGCGATGGCTTGCGAATGCCCTGAAATCCCCATGTGCTGTCCGCAGCCTAGCGTCTACAAGGTAGATTTACTGTCTTCACCACGGACAGAGCCGGCCGGCGCAGCTGGCGATTTATGGAATCAAATTATGAAATCATTAATTTTAAAAATTGAATCACTCGGCTCCCCCTGGAAAACGATTGACCCCTTTTTGGTCTGCGCGCACCATGTTGACCATTACCCGCGCGGGAACAACAAGCTTGGACCAAACTCATCATCCAGTCTTGACGAGTCTGCAGACGTGGGCTTTGACGAAGCAGGCACTTGGAACATGTACTTCGGGCGCCAAGTGCCCGGGTTTCCAGCGCATCCGCATCGGGGTTTTGAAACAATTACCATCATGCGAAAGGGTGTAGTCGACCACTCCGACTCGATGGGCAACAGCGCCCGATATGCAGAAGGAGACGTCCAATGGCTTACAGCTGGACGAGGCATTCTCCACGCGGAGATGTTTCCTCTGCTGAACCAAGATGGTCCAAATCCTTTCGAGCTCTTTCAAATATGGCTTAACCTTCCGGCCCAGAGCAAGATGGTGAAGCCAAACTTTAAGATGTTTTGGGCAGAGACGATTCCGACTCATCATGTTGGTACGGTGGACGACGGTATCGAAGTGCGTTGCATTGTCGGCCAGCTGGACGAGATGCTTCCAAACACCCCGCCGACGCCTCCGGCAAACTCTTGGGCGGCGAGACCAGGCACTGATTTGGCTATCTGGACAATCAAGATGGCACCCGGAGCAAAGTGGACATTGCCGCCTGCCGATGGCGTGGATACGCGCCGACAATTACTCTATTTTTCTGGAAAAAGTATGGCGCTTGCCCATGAACATGTGAATTCGGGCACCGCTATCGAAGTTTGCTGTTCTAAGCCAGTGGAGTTAGTTAACGGTTCTGAACCAAGCGAATTGCTATTGCTGCAGGGGCGACCAATTGGCGAAACAGTGGTGCAAGACGGGCCTTTCGTCATGAATTCTACCGATGAGATTAGCCAGGCGTACGCTGATTACCGGCTGACACAATTCGGAGGATGGGACTGGTCTTCCAAAGAACCTACACATGGTCGAAAGTCTAGATTCGAGTCTCTATAAAACGTTGAAAGCGCTAAGTTAAATGCGACTTGCTTGCACCGGTATCTTCGCCGATCTTGACAACTAAGGTACTGCTGCACTTACCGCACTGGCATTACGCCGGGTTCTGGCGGTTGACGCGGGGGAGTTGCGGCGGCAGCACTTGACGGTCGGCGCGCTTGCGCAGACGCTTGCCCCGCCTCTCTCTACTGGCCAGCTTAGAGTGTAGCGGTAACAGTTGGATTCGTGGCGAAACATTTCTCGCCACAAATAGAACAGTCATGCCTAAGTGTCTAGAGTTGGGTGATCATGTCCCGACGCGCAGCTTGCCCTACTTCAAAGCCAGGCGCCTGTTGAGTACACTGTTGATTCCTGTCACCCCATCGCCAGCGCCATGACCCAAGCCCTTCACAGCCAAGCCCGTACCACCCACCTGATTCGGGAAGAAATCCGCAACTCGACACTTTCCCAACAGGAACTGGCCGAGCGTTATAACGTGAGCCGCCTGACGATCCGCAAATGGCAGAATCGCGACAGCCCGCAAGACCGCTCGCACCGGCCGCACACTATGCACACGACGCTCACGCCCACCCAGGAGCTGATCGTCGTGGCGCTGCGCACTACGCTGCTCTTGCCCACCGACGACTTGCTGGCAGTCGCGCGCGAGTTCGTCAATCCGGCGCTTTCGCGTGGTGCCCTGGGGCGCTGCTTGCGGCGCCATGGTGTGTCCAGTCTGCTCGAACTGGCCACACGCGAAGGCGACAAGCCGGTCACCAAAAAGTCGTTCAAGGATTACGAGCCCGGCTTTTTACATATGGATATCAAGTACTTGCCGCAGATGCCTGATGAAACCGAACGCCGTTACCTGTTCGTCGCCATCGACCGCGCCACGCGCTGGGTCTTCATGGAAATCTATGCCAACCAGTCCGACAGCAGCAGCACCGACTTTCTGATCAAACTGAAAAATGCTTGCCCAGTCACCATCGTCAAACTGCTCACCGACAACGGCAGCCAGTTCACTGACCGCTTTACCAGCAAGCAGAAAGACCCCGTGAGCGGCGACCGTATCCCCAGCGGCAAGCATGTCTTTGACGTGCTGTGCCAGCAGCTGGGGATCGAACATCGATTGATTCCGCCTCGCCATCCGCAAACCAATGGCATGGTCGAGCGTTTCAATGGCCGCATCAGCGAGATCGTTAACCAGACCCGTTTCGGCTCTCGGGAAGAACTGGAATCGACGTTGCGCAATTACCTGAAAATCTATAACCACAACATTCCTCAGCGAGCCCTGAATAATGAAACACCGATCCAGGCGATGAAGAAATGGCAGCAAACCAAGCCGGAATTATTCGTTAAACGCGTCTATAACCAGGCGGGTCTTGACACCTAAGGCATCTCCTTGGCATGATTGAGCGAATACCGGGGAATTTCCACCGTCAGGTCCTGTGTATTGACGCGCGCCTGGCACGATAAGCGGGATTTGGGCTGCAGGCCCCAGGCTTGGTCGAGCATGTCTTCTTCGTAGTCGCCGAGTGCATTGAGCGAATCGAAACCTTGCACCACGACGACGTGGCAGGTGGAACAGGCGCCGACCTGTCCGCAGGCGTGTTCCATTTCAATATTATTGAGCAGCAATGCATCGCAAATGCTCATCGCCTCGGGCGCGTCGAAGACGGCGCCGGCGGGGGCCAGTTCGGGGTGGGGTAAGACGGTAATGGTCGGCATACGGCTTCTCCTTGAATGCCGCTACCTTGAACCTTCCCGCTTTGACAAGGTCAAGCCATTTATTCATGTGCTGGTGGATGGTTGGCGATGCAGCTTTCCAGATGCTCGAGCAGGCGCAAAAGCATGGCCTTGTGCGCGTAGTTATTCATTCTTGTACTCATGAAAACGTCGCTGCCGGCCGTTGCGATGCCGCTTTTGGCTTGGTCGCATGCCGCTTGCAATTGCCCGTGATCAAGTCCGGGCAGCGCAGCGTTAATCCCCTCGCGCGTAAAATCATAGGCATCGAAGCCGCAGCAGCCGGCAACGCAATGGGTTTCCAGGCGATCGATCAAGGGCCACAATCCAGTCAGATGGCCGTCAAGGTCGATGGCATCGGCATAGCGCCCGTCAATATTGACGTATTCGATCCATTCATCATCGGCAATCTGGATATCGTACTTGTGGTCGCGTTCGCTCATGTTCTTAAGATTCGCATTCAAGGCAGTTCATCTGGAGTGTGCATCGTACTGCAAGGCATTGGCAGGCGACGGGCGCACAATGCAAAAACCGCCAGAAGGCGGTTTTTTATACAGGCTGCAACGCTAGCGTCTAGATAAAGTAGATCAGCGCGACGATGGCCACGACGAGGGCCACGCGGGTGATTTGATACGCGGTCTTGTTCCACGCCTTGAAGCGGCGGCGGTACTGGCCCATGGTCCAGGAAATCTGGAACAGCTTGCTCACGCCGCCCACCTGGTCGCCCAGTTCGTTGGGCGAGGCGGCAGCCGTCATCAGGGTGCGGCCCAGCCAGCGGTTCAGCGCTTGCGCCCAGCGGTAGCGCATTGGGCGTTCGATGTCGCAGAACAGGATGATGCGGTCGCTGTCGGCGTCGTTGCGTGCCCAATGGATATAGGTTTCGTCGAACATCACGGCCTGGCCGTCGCGCCAGCTGTGGCGTTCGCCATCGACGTCGATGAAGCAGCGGTCGTCGTTCGGCGTCTGCAGGCCCAGGTGGTAGCGCAGCGAACCGGCGAACGGGTCGCGGTGCGGGTTGAGCTTGCCGCCTTTGGGCAATTCCGCAAACATGGCGGCCTTAATCGAGGGAATCGATTGCAGCAGCGCATAGGTTTGCGGGCACATCTGCTGCGCCGACGGGTGGTTGGCGTCATACCATTTCAGGTAGAAACGCTTCCAGCCATACTTGAAGAAGGAATTGAACCCCACGTCATTGTTCTTTTCGGCCGCCTTAATCTTTTTCATTTCCTGCATGCGCAGCGCTTCATCGCGGATGATGTGCCAGTTCTGCTGCAGCGGCGCCAGTTCCGGAAATTGCTCGACGGAAAGGTAAGGCGTAGCCGGCACCTTGGAAAAGGTGTGCATGAGCAGGTTCAGCGGCGCCATGAATGAGGAATGATCGAAAATCTGGCGGCGAAACGGCAGGCGCACCTTGCCCCGAAAATGGATATGTAAAACAGAAAACACAAAAATGCCCAGCAAGGCCCACTTCATACACAACCTCGTTTTGAAAGAATGGGCAATTATAACCAGTAATGACATCGCCATCCTGCGCCTGGGTGAAGCAATGATGAGACGGCGCAAGGGCCTTCGCTGCCCTACAATAGATTGACCGCTGTACATTCACATGATATTTGCATCATATTCTTACTACATTAGTATTACTTATTAGAGGACACAATGGAAATCTGGCATGCGCCGCTCGACCTGGCCACGCTCAACGCCGCCAGCGAGGGCACGGCGATGCGCCATCTGGGCATCGAATTCACGGCCTTTGGTGCTGACTGGATCGAAGCGCGCATGCCGGTCGACCACCGCACCATGCAGCCGTTCAGGCTGTTGCACGGCGGCGCTTCGGTACTGCTGGCCGAAACCTTGGGCAGCATGGCCGCCAATGCCTGCCTCGACAACCGCCGGCAAGTGAGCGTGGGGCAGGAAATCAACGCCAACCACCTGCGCGGCGTGCGCGGCGGCCATGTGACGGGCCGCACCACGCCCATCCACCGGGGCCGCAGCAGCCAGGTATGGGAAATCCGCATCGTCGACGATGAGGGCAAGCTGTGCTGCATTTCGCGCATCACCATGGCCGTTATCGACGCCCCTGGCGCGGGCTGAAATTCAGCGTTATTGACAGGTATAGAGGTAAAGTACTAGAAGTAAACGCGTGAAATTGCATTGTAAATAATATTGTTCGCTTATACCATGGCGCAGCAATTACAGCGCCCGCGCCAGTTCCGCGCGGCGGGGCAAATGGCGCAATACGGCACCTCCTCGTCGATGAGTGCAGCCCCCTGCGACGCCAGATCGTCGCTGACATCGATGCCGTACTGAAAACCGTGCAGCACGAATCGGAACAGGCCAGCCTTGATGCGCGCGCTACCTACAGCCAGTCGCTGCGCTGGATAGTCGTGCTGGCCGCACTCAGCGTGCTCATTTGCATTGTCGCCACCACCATCACGCGCGGCCTGCTGCGCCAGCTGGGTGGCGAACCGGCCTATGCGGCCGCCATCGCGGGACGCATCGCCCAGGGCGAACGGCCATTGACGTGCACACGCGCCACGGCGACGACAGCAGTCTATTGTTTGCGATCAAGACCATGCGCGACAACCTGGCCGCCATCGTCGGCAAGGTGCGTCACGGAACGGAAAGCATCGCCACGGCCTCGACCGGGATCGCCTCGGGCAACCGCGACCTGTCGCAGCGCACGCAGCAGCAGGGCGGTTCGCTGGAAGAAGTGGCTTCATCAATGGAGGAATTGATTTCCACGGTACGCCAGAATGCGGACAACGCGCAGCAGGCAAACCGCCTGGCGCGCGAGGCGGCCACTGTGTCGGAACAGGGCGGCAAGGCCGTGGCCGAAGTGGTGCACACGATGGGGCTCATCAATGCGTCGTCGAACAAGATCGTCGACATCATCGGCGTGATCGACAGCATCGCCTTCCAGACGAATATCCTGGCATTGAACGCGGCCGTGGAAGCGGCGCGCGCCGGCGAGCAGGGGCGCGGCTTTGCCGTCGTGGCCACGGAAGTGCGCAACCTGGCGCAGCGCGCGGCCGCGGCCGCGCGCGAAATCAAGGTGCTGATCGACGATTCCGTCAGCAAGGTCGGCACGGGCACGGTGCTAGTCGAGCAGGCGGGGGCCACCATGCACGAGGTGGTGGCTGGCATCGGCCGCGTGACGGGCATCATGGCCGATATCAGCCACGCTGCACGGGAGCAGGGCGTCGGCATTGAGCAAGTCAACCGCGCCATCGCCGACATGGACCGCGTGACCCAGCAAAACGCGGCCCTGGTGGAACAGGCCGCCGCCGCCGCGCACGAATTGCAGCGGCAGGCGGCGCAGCTGGCACAGGAAGTGGGCATTTTCAAGCTGGCCAAGGCGTCCCAGCGTCCATTGCGCCTGGCCGCCTGACGATTGATGCGGCGCGCCATGCGCCGTTTTACGCGCTACAATGAAAGCTGGATTATCGCCAGGATCTCTCATGCAAGTGCGCAGCCGCAATGTGTCCGGCCCGGACGATGCCGACAAACCGGCGCCGCCCGTGCTGCAGCTGGCCTTGGCCGGCCTCGGCTGGGGCTTGCTGACCTGCGTGCTGTGCTTCGTCATCCTGTTCGTCACCAAATGGCTGCTGCCGCCCGAGTACTGGGGCGCGCATACGGGCCTGACCAAGTTCAAGCGCGAAGTCTCGCTGCCCATGCTGGTTTTCTGGGTCGTCATTTACTCTCCCATCCTGGAAACTTTCCTCGGCCAGCTGCTGCCGCTGGAAATCCTGAAACGGCTGGGCGCCAGCCGCCAGCTGAGCATTTTTATCGCCACCATCCTGTGGGCCATCGTGCATTACATCAGCGGCGGCTTGCTGCACGCCATCGTCGCGCTGGGCTCGGGCAGCATGTTCAGCTTTGTCTACCTGCGCTACCGCGCGCCGGGCGTGGCTGTCGCCTACGCGACGACGACATTTTCGCGCGCCTGCAATAACATCGCCATTCTCGTCGCCGTGTTCTACGGGCTTGACGCCTGAGTGCGTTCCTTTCTTAATAAGTACAGCACCAGCCCAGCCAACGCCACGCCCATGCCCGCCAGCAAACCCAGCAACTGGCGGAAGGCAGCGTCATAACTTGCCCGCAACAGCGTTTCTTGCCCCGGCAATAGCTGCGTTGCCTGTTCGATATCGCCCAGTGCGGCGCGGCTGGCGGCGGCCAGCAGGGGCAGGTCGGCGGGCAATTGCTGCGCCAGCGCTGCCGCGATCAGACCGGCCAGCACGGCGCCCGCCATGGCCAGCGCCACGCCGTCGGCGCTGATGCGCACGGTATTGAAGATGCCCGTCGCCATGCCCGCCCGCTGCGTCTCCACCACATTCAAGGCCATGCCATCCATCAAGCCCCACGGCAGGCCGATGCCGGTGCCGATCAGCAGCAAGGGCCAGGCCAGCGCCGCAGCGCCACCATGGCCCAGCACCTGCGCCAGCCAGGCCAGGCCCGCCGCCGCCAGCAGCAGGCCCGCCGCGCACAAGGTAGCGGCATTGAACCAGCGCAACAGCAGCGCCGCAAGCATGGGCACGAGCAGCAGCGGGGCGGCCAGCGCGATCATCAGGCGGCCCGCCGCCAGTGGCGACAGGCCGTCGATGCCGATTGGCATCGCCATGTTCGTGCAGGTAGCCGACAGCGGCAGTTTTTCCGCCACGGCCCGGCTGCTGGGACTGTCATCGTCGGCCGTGGGCAAGAGCGTGGCGCGCATGGAGGCGCGGCTCGGTGCGCGGCTGTTCCAGCGCAGCACGCGGCATCTGGCGCTGACGGACGAGGGCGAAAAGTTCTTGCAGCGCTGCAAGCGCATCCTGGCCGAGGTGGAAGCGGCCGAGCGCGAGCTGAGTGCCTCGACTGGCGCGCCCAGCGGTCGCCTGCGCATCAGCCTGCCGCGCTACAGCGGCTTGTTCGAGCCGGCCATTGCCGCCTTCATGCTGGCTTATCCCGCCATCGAACTCGACCTGGACTTCTCTGACGCCATGGTCAATGTGCTCGGCGATGGCTATGACGCCGTCGTGCGCACGGGCGAACTTGCCGACTCAGGCTTGACGCGGCGCAAACTATGTACATTTCGTCGCCTGCTGGTGGCCGCGCCCGCCTATCTGGCGCGCCATGGCCGGCCCCTGCATCCGTCCGACCTGGCCAGCCACCAGCGGCCGGCCAGCCGCCACATGCCGCCGCGCCTGCGCGTGTTCATTGATTTTCTGGTGGAAAAACTGCAGGGCCAGGCCTTTGGCACGCCCTGACGGCGCTGATTGTGCGCCATGGCGTGAAAAAAGTGCTTATATTGGATGCTTCCTGACTGGTTCACCCAACGCAAGGAGACGCCATGCACAGCATCCAGAAAATTACCCCGTGTCTATGGTTCAACGGCCACGCCGAGGCGGCGGCCCGGTTTTATACGGGAATCTTCCCCAATTCCAGGACTGGCCTGATCTCCTACTATGGCGAGGAAGGCAAGGAAATCCACGGCCAGGAACCGGGCAGCGTCCTGACGGTGGCGTTCGAGCTGGACGGCCAGACGTTCACGGGCTTGAATGGCGGCCCTTTGTTCCAGTTCAGCGAAGCGATCTCGTTCCAGGTCAATTGCGAGACCCAGGACGAGGTCGATCATTACTGGACCCAACTGTCCGAAGGCGGGCCGCCGGAAGCGCAGCAATGCGGCTGGCTCAAGGACCAGTTCGGCGTGTCGTGGCAAATCGTGCCCACCATCATGGTGAAACTGCTGACCGACCCCGATCCCGGCAAGGCGCAGCGCGTGATGGGAGCCATGATGGGCATGAAAAAGATTGACATCGAGCAGATCAAGCGCGCCTACGCTGGCTAGCGGCTACGCGGTGCTTGTGCTGGCGTGGCGGTGTGGCGTGGTCAGCCGCACGCGAGCGCCATGCCCTGTCCAAGATGGCGCGCATTTGTTATAGTCCCAGCCATCTTTCCCACCGCCAAACTGACCCTGCCCATGACCTCAAGCACCATCACGCCCCGCACCTTCGGCACGCCCCTGTCTTCCACCGCCATCAAAGTCATGCTGCTTGGCTCCGGCGAACTGGGCAAGGAAGTGATCATCTCGCTGCAGCGCCTGGGCGTGGAAGTGATCGCCGTCGACCGCTATCCGAACGCACCGGGCCACCCGGTGGCGCACCGCTCGCACGTGATCGACATGAGCGACGGCGCGGCCCTGGCGGCCCTGATCGAGCTGGAAAAGCCGGACCTGGTCGTGCCGGAAATCGAAGCCATTGCCACCGACACCCTGGCCGCGCTGGAAGCTGCCGGCCAGATCACCTGCATCCCGAACGCGCGCGCGGCCGTGTTGACGATGAACCGCGAAGGCATCCGCTGCCTGGCAGCCGAAGAACTGAAAGTGGCCACGTCGCCGTACCGCTTCGCCAGCAGCTTGCAGCAATTGCAGCTGGCGTGCCAGGAAATCGGTTTCCCGTGCGTGGTGAAACCCGTCATGTCCTCGTCGGGCAAGGGCCAGTCCAAGCTTGACAGTGCCGCTGATGTGGAAACGGCGTGGGCGCATGCGGCCAGCGGCGGACGCGTCGATACGGGCCGCGTGATCGTCGAAGGCTTCATCGATTTTGATTATGAAATCACCTTGCTGACGGTGCGTGCCGTGGGCGCCTCGGGGCAGATCGAGACGCAGTTCTGCGAGCCGATCGGCCACTTGCAGGTGCAGGGCGATTACGTGGAATCGTGGCAGCCGGCGGCGATGGCGCCGCTGGCACTGGAGCGTTCGCGCGAGATCGCCCGCAAGGTGACGGACAACTTGGGCGGCCTGGGCCTGTTTGGCGTGGAGCTGTTCGTCAAGGACGACATGGTGTGGTTCTCGGAAGTGAGCCCCCGTCCGCACGACACGGGCATGGTCACCATGGCCAGCCAGGTGCAGAGCGAATTCGAACTGCACGCCAAGGCCATCCTCGGCTTGCCCGTGAACGTGGCGCTGCGTTCGCCCGCCGCCTCGGCTGTCATCTACGGCCAGGTGGAAGCGAAAGGCATCGCCTTTGAAGGCGTGGCCGAGGCCTTGCGCGTGCCGGGCGCTGACTTGCGCCTGTTCGGCAAGCCCGAATCGTTCGCCCGCCGCCGCATGGGCGTGGCGCTGGCGGCGGCCGACGACATCGCCACGGCGCGCGAACGGGCCGTGCTGGCCGCGTCGAAGGTCAAGCCGGTCGCCCCATAATGGTGGACGCCAGCTTGCCGCTGGCCGGCGCGGGCAATGCAGCCGTCGCCGTCAGGCAAGCGGGCGCCGCTGGTCAATCCGGCCTTGCTTCTTCAACGCTCGGCTGCGCATCAGGTTCGGCAGCGGCGGGCGCCGGCTCTGGAAGCGTGGCTGGCTCCGGTGGCGGCTGCGGCGGTTCGCGCCACTTGCCGGCCGCCTTCAGCTTGTTTTTCAGCCCCGGCAAGGGAAAACCCAGCGCATAGGCTTTTTGCGCATGGGCGCTGGCCTTGTCGTATTCCTTTTTCTTCATATACATCAGGCCCAGGTTGTACTGGATGGTGGCGTGCTCCGGCGCCAGGCGGCTGGCCGCGTCCAGCTGTTCGAGCGCCGTGGCATCTTGGCCCATGGCCAGCAGGTAGTTGCCATACACCATGCGCGCCGTCACGTCGTGCGGCGCGAAGGCGATGGCGCGCTCGAAAAAACAGCTCACCGTATAGCGCGCGCCCGTGGGCTGCGTGCTTTTCAGGCGCAGGCCCAGCTTGGCCATCGACGCCAGCGCCCGATGGTGGTTCGGAAAGTGTTCGAGCGTGTAGCCGATATCGGCCCCCAGGCTGCCCGTCATGCCGTGCGTCAGCGTTTCCACGGCGCGCGAAAAATGGTAATTCTCGACCACGGAAAGGCCGCTGCGGTCTTCCGCGCTGGTGTAGTCGCCGCCCGTCGCGTGTTTGACGTAGGGCGGGCAATCGGCGGCAGTCGCGGTAACGGCGGCCATGGCGCCGCCGGCAGCGAGGGCGCAGGCGAGTGCGAGTAATGATGCATGCTTCATGGGGGACTCCTGTGGCTGACCTGGTCGAGCAAGTCGGCCAGGGCGTTGCAGCGCTCTTGCCGCGATTGCAGGGCGATGGCCGCGTGGCTGGCCAGCGGTGCGCGGCCCTGGCGCGCCAGCGCCAGGAAACGCAGCAGCGCGCGCGCGCAGTCGGCGCTCGATGCCAGCTGGCCGATGGTGTCGATGCCGCAGTGGCGCAGCTTGGCCGCGCTGTCGCCGGCCAGGTCGGTCAGCGCCAGGATAGGCCGGCGGCAGCGCAGGTATTCATACAGCTTGGCGGGAATCTGCGCGTTGCAATTGGCCGCCTGCAGCAGCAGCAAGCCATCGGCGCCCTGCATTTCCTGCAGCGCCGCGTGGTGCGGCTGCAATGGCGCCAGGCTGACCAGATCGGCGATGCCGTACTTGGCCAGCAGGCCGGCCAGCCACGCATCGTGGCCCGTGGCGCGCAGCAGCAGCTGGAAGTTTTGCGCATGCAGCGCACCTTCGCGGCGCAAGCGGGCCAGCGCCTCGAACAGCGGCTGCGGGTCGCGCTCGGACGGATAGATCACGCCGCTGTGTAGCAGCAGGAAGCGGCTGCGCTGGCCGCGCGGCGCGTGCAATGCAGTTGGCGCATGGCCAGCGTTAGCGTAAGCATCGTCATCATGGCCATTTTCGATCAGGCAGAAACGCCCGCGCGGCACTTGCGCCAGGCGCCGCTGGTGCGCCGCCATGGCGCCCGGCGTGGTGCAGACGATGGCCGCGCTGCGCGCCGCGATACGCTGCTCGATCCACGCGTGCATGCGGTGCAGCCGCGCTTCGGATGGATACGGCGCCAGCGCGTCGCTGTCATCTAACATGGGATCGCGCTGGTCGGCGATCCACGGCAGGCCGCTGATTTTTTGCAGGGTCAGCGCGATCAGGTGCGCCGTGGCGATCGGGTAGGTTGACCAGATGGCGTCGGGACGGTATTGGCGGATCAGGCGCAGGCCGGCCGGCACGGCGCTCAGCCACCAGGAACTCCAGCGGTCGGGCAGGGCCAGGCAGCGCGGATAGCGCCCGCCAATGGCCAGGTGGCGCGCTGCATCCAGCGCCAGCGTGCGCCGCACGGTGGTGTGCGCGCCGATCTGCGCCAGTTGCGATGGACCCTGCTGCGCATACGCTCCCGCGCTGGGGCTGAGCACCAGCGGCTGCCAGCCGCACTCGGGCAAATGGCGCGCGAAACCGAGCGTGCGCAAAATGCCGCTGCCGCCAGCAAGCGGCGGGAAATGGTAGGCGATCATCAACACCCGTTTGGGCCTGGACGCTACCATGCTTGCAACCAGCGTGCGCACAGCTGTTCGACTTCGCCGCGCCAGGCGGCGCTGGCAAAGGTATGGTTGGCGCCATCGATGTGCGCCTGCGTCCATTGCGCGCGCGCGGTCACGGCGCGCCAGGCCGCGTCGCCATCGAGCAAGGCGCGGCACTCGCGTGCACCGAGGTCGTCGCCGCTCAAGATCAGCAAGACCTTGCCCTGGAATTGCG
Source organism: Janthinobacterium woesei (assembly GCF_051380875.1). Lineage (NCBI taxonomy): Bacteria > Pseudomonadati > Pseudomonadota > Betaproteobacteria > Burkholderiales > Oxalobacteraceae > Janthinobacterium > Janthinobacterium woesei. The sequence continues at coordinate 108,289 of NZ_JBNYXW010000019.1, read as the reverse complement.
TCAGCGCCTGCAGCAGCGCGGGCGCGGGCGCCTCGTCTTCCGCCGCCGCCACCGCGTTCCGCGTGGCCGCCGCCACCTGGCGCAGCGATGCCAGGCTGGCGCCCAGTTGCACGCTGCCGCCGGCCAGCTTGCGCCAGAAGCCGCCCTGCAGCAGGCGTGGCAAATAATAGTGCAGCAGGGTGGCGCGCGCCAGGCCGGCGCTGCTGCGCACCCATGGGTTGAGCAAGATCAGGGCGCTGATGCGCGCGTCGCGCGGCGCATGGCAGGCGGCGGCTGTGGCGCCGTCGCACAAGCCCCATAGCACCACTTCGCGCAGGGATGGCACGGCGTCGAAGAATTGCGCCAGGGCGCCGGCAATGTCGGGACCGGTGGCGCGGTAGCCGCGTGGCGCGCCTTCGCTGTCGCCCATGCCGCGCAGGTCGAAACGCAGCACGGGCAAGCCTTGCGCCGCCAGCGCGCCAGCGAGCAAGGTGAACTGGCGGTGGCTGCCGGCGCGGTACTGCGGCCCGCCCGTAACAATCAGCACGCCGCGCGGCGCCGGCACGGCAGGCAGGCTGAGGATGCCAACCATGCGCGCCTGCGCTTCATGGTCTTTTGCCGCGCTGCGAAAACGCAGGGCCAGCTGCCGCACGGGCTGTAGTTCGACCTTGTCGCGTTTCATGACGTGTTCCTCTCTGGTGCCAGCCAGTCATGGCACAGTTCCCGCGTGGCCTCCAGCAATTGCGGGCACGCCAGCAGTTCGCCGCTGTGCCAGAAAGGGCCGTCGCCGAAGCTGGCCATGTGCAAGGCGGCGCCCTGGTCTAGCCATTGCCGCGCCAGCGCTGGCAGGGGGGCCGCACTGGTCTGGTCTGGCGCCTGGTAGGCTAGCCAGTAGACGGGAACACGCGGCAGCAGCGCCGCTGCGCTGACGGCGTCGATGGCCTGCGCCAGCGCTGGTGCCAGCAGGTAGCCGGCCACTTCCACGGGCGAACCCTGTGCCAGCTCTGCGCGCGCATCGCCGGGCGCTTGCGCTTCTGCGCTGGCCAGCAGGCGTGCAGCCAGGCGCAGGCGCAGGAAGCGGTCGATGCAGCGCCGTCCATCGAGTTCGGGTTGCCACAGCAGCAAACGCGCCACGGGCAGCGGCGCGCGGCTGGCGAAATCGAGCGCCAGCAGGGCGCCCAGGCGCAAGCCCCACAAGGTCAGCGGACCGTCGACGCGCTGCGCCAGCCAGGCGCAGGCCAGGTGCAGGTCGTTGTGCCAGATATCCCAGCGCGCCTCGCCAAAATCGCCGCTGCTGTCGCCGCAGCCATACAGGTCGATCTGCAGCACGCTGTAGCCGGCGGCGGCAAAGGCGCGCGCCTGCGCGGCGGCCACGTGGCGGCTCTTGTTGAGTTCTTCGGCCAGCGGGTGCAGGTAGACGATGCCGCCGCGCGCGCTCTGGCCCGGCGGTGGCAGATGCAGCAAGCAATAGCGCTGGCCGCCGCTGGCCGGCAGGAAGAAGGGCAGCAAGGGCAGCGGGCCGGTGGCGGTATTGCTCATCGGCGCAGCTTTGCAAAGACGAAATCGTGCAGGCTGCCCACCGTGGCGAAATGGCGCGCGTGGATGTCGTCGTCGGCCACTTCGATGCCGAAATGGTCTTCCAGCGCGGCGATCACGCCGATCACCGCCATCGAATCGAGTTCCGGCACGCTGCCCAAGAGCGGCGTGCGCGCATCGAGCGCGCGCCCGTTCAGGCCCAGGGTGGTGTCGAGGATGTGCTTTACTGCTTCAAGATGCGGCATGTCAGCTCCAGAGAGGGGTAGTGGGGCAGGTCGCTGGTGTCAAAGGCCAGCAGTGGAAAGGCATCGGGGCGGCGCGACAGGTGCAGGTAGGGCGCCACGCTGGCGGCCATCCATTGCCAGCTGCCGCAGCGCAAAAAGGTGGCCGTGCCCAGCCCATGCGTGCCCAGACGCGCATGGGCGGCCAGCGAGGCCCGGTTGAAACGCGAGATGCGGCTGCACGACCAGCGCACGCCCTGCGCGTGCAGCACCTTGTTGGCTTCTTCCCACAGGCGGGCGAAGACCAGGCCGCCGCGTTGCTCGGGCTGCACCCACACGTCCAGGTCCCACGACGATTGTGCCGACGCCAGCGCATAGCGGGCGCGCACCTCGTCTTCCTGGCAACCGTGGCGCAGCAGCCACAGCCAGCCGGCCATGCTTGTCTGGTCGTCTGCTTGCCTAGCATTGCGCGCCACCAGGCATTGCGCGCCCTGGCGGTAGCGTTCGCGCAGCACGGCGCTCGGGCGCTGCGGCCCCGGCGGCAAGTCGTCGGCAGACAGGCACGGCGTGACGGCGATGCCCTGGCCGCGGCCACGGCACAGCGAGCCGGGCGCCACCGCCTGCGCCACGAACTGGTAGCGGTGCAGCGCGCAGCGCTCGCCCGGCACCCGCGCCAGCAGGCGCGCCACGGCCAGCCAGGCGCTGTCGCGCCAGCCCAGCTGGCGAATGCTGGCGGCGAGGCGCTGCAGCAGGGGGAAATGCGGGATCAGGGCCATGGCGATCACAAAGGGGGCGGCTATGCAGCCAACGCTGTCCATTAGAGCGCAGCGGCCAGCGCCGGTCTTGCGCAGGCTCAAGTGTTATGGCAACTGTCTTGCTGCAACTCGATGATTGATAAAAATCAAGACCGCTGTGTCCGTTTGTCTGAATCATGGGGGATGCATACTATTCATGGCGACCAGAGGGCGAGACGATGGCAACACTGATACAGGATGTGATTCTTGACACGGCGCAGCGCACGCCCGATGCACCGGCGCTGTCGTGGCAAGGCGAAGAGCTGGCCTATGGCGCGCTGGCGCAATCGGTGCGCGACTGCGCAGGCGCCTTGCTGACCCTGGGCGTGCAGCGTGGCGCGCGGGTCGCCGTCTACCTGGGAAAACGCCCGGAAAATGTCAGCGCCATGTTTGGCGCGGCGGCGGCCGGCGCCGTGTTCGTGCCCGTCAATCCACTGCTCAAGGCGGACCAGGTGGCGTATATCCTGGCCGACTGCAATGTCGCCATCCTCATCACCTCGCGCGAACGCCTGGCGCTGCTGGGCCCGGCGCTGGCCGCCTGCCCCGACTTGCGCACGGTGCTGCTGACGGGTGCATGGGAGCCGGAGGCCAGCCTGGGCGGCGTGCGGCTGCTGTCCTGGCGCGCCGCGCTCGATATGACTGGCGAGGGCGGCGCGGCTGGCGCGCCCGCTCCACACCCGGTGATCGACACGGATATGGCCGCCATCCTGTACACCTCTGGCAGCACGGGGCGGCCGAAAGGCGTGGTCTTGTCGCACCGCAATATGGTAGCTGGCGCGCTCAGCGTATCGACCTATTTGCGCAACACGCCGCAAGACCGCATCCTGTGCGTCTTGCCGCTCAGTTTTGACTACGGCCTGAGCCAGCTGACGACAGCCTTCATCAGCGGCGCCTGCGCCGTGCTGATGAATTACCTGTTGTTGCGCGACATCGTCGAAGCGGTGGAACAGGAAGCCATCACGGGCCTGGCTGCCGTGCCGCCACTGTGGGTGCAACTGTCGCAGCTGAGCTGGCCCTTGTCGTCGCCGCTGCGCTATATCACCAATTCGGGCGGCGTGATGCAGCGCACCACGCTCGACAAGCTGCGCCTGGCGTTGCCGCGCACGCAAGTGTTCCTGATGTATGGCTTGACGGAAGCGTTCCGTTCCACCTACCTGGCGCCGGAGCAGCTGGAGCGGCGCCCCGATTCCATCGGGCGAGCCATCCCGAATGCGCAAGTGCTGGTGCTGCGCCCCGACGGCAGCGTCTGCGCCGCCGATGAGCCGGGCGAGCTGGTGCACCGTGGCGCGCTGGTGGCGCTGGGCTACTGGAACGATGCGGCGCGCACGGCCGAGCGTTTCAAGCCCCTGCCGCCGCAGGCCAGCGGGCTGGTGCTGCCGGAACTGGCCGTCTGGTCGGGCGACACCGTGCGCCGCGATGCGGAAGGCTATCTGTATTTCGTCGGACGCAGCGACGACATGATCAAGACCTCGGGCTACCGGGTCAGCCCGGCCGAGATCGAAGAAGTCGTGTATGCGAGTGGCCTGGTGGGCGAGGCGGTTGCGCTGGGCGTGCCGCATGCCGTGCTGGGCCAGGCCATCGCCTTGCTGGTCACGCCTGCGGCGGGTGTGGAATTGCTGCGCGAGGGCGTGCTGGCCGCCTGCCGCGCCCGCTTGCCCAGTTATATGCTGCCCCTGTGGATCGGCATCCGCGACGGCGTCTTGCCGCGCAATCCGAACGGCAAGATCGACCGCCCGCTGCTGGCGCGGGAGTTGGTGCTGGAGTTGGCACGGGAACTCGCGCAGGCCTCTGCGGTCCAATCAGGAAGTGCGGCATGAACGGCCCAGTCATGCACGACCCCGAACTGCCGCTGCATGCGGCCATGCGCCAGTTTGCCGTCGCCGATGACATGCTGCAAGTGGGCGGTTTGCCGCTATGCCGGCTGGCGCAGCGTGTGGGCAGCACGCCGTTCTACGCCTATGAGCGCGCCCACATCGTGCGCCGCGTGGCCGATCTGCGCGCCGCCTTGCCCGCTGGCGTGCATGTGCATTACGCCATGAAGGCCAATCCCATGCCCGCCGTGGTGCAACTGCTGGCGGGCCTGGTCGACGGCATCGACGTGGCCTCGGGCGGCGAATTGGCGACGGCGCTCGATACGCCCATGCCGGCCGCGTGCATCAGTTTTGCGGGGCCGGGCAAGCGTGATGGGGAGTTGGCGCGCGCCGTGGCGGCGGACGTGCTGATCAATGTGGAGTCGCTGGCCCAGCTGGAAAAAACGGCACTGGCCAGCACGCGGCAGGGTGTGGCGGCCCGGGTGGCGGTGCGCGTGAATCCAGACTTTGCCTTGCGCCGGGCTGGCATGCGCATGGGTGGCGGCGCGCAGCCGTTTGGCGTCGATGCGGCGCAGGTGCCGGCCCTGCTGGCGCGCATTGGCGAGCTGGGCCTGGATTTTCACGGCTTTCATTTGTTTGCGGGCGCGCAAAACCTGTGCGCCACGGCCCTGGCCGAAGCCCAGGCGCACAGCGTGCAACTGGCCTTGCAGCTGGCCGACAGCGCACCGGGCCCCTTGCGCACGCTCAATATCGGCGGCGGCTTTGGCGTGCCGTATTTTCCCGGCGACCAGGAACTGGACCTGGCGCCCGTGGCCGACGGTTTGCAGTTGCAGCTCGATAGGTTGAACGTGGCCGCGCCCGGCGTGCGCCTGAACCTGGAACTGGGCCGCTATCTGGTGGCCGAGGCAGGTATTTATGTGTGCAAGGTAATCGAGCGCAAGGTTTCGCACGGGCAAGTGTTTCTCGTCACCGATGGCGGGCTGCACCATCATTTGGCCGCCTCGGGCAATTTTGGCCAGCTGATCCGCAAGAATTACCCGGTCGCCATCGGCAACCGGCTGCAAGGGGGCGCGCGCGAAGTGGCGTCTGTCGTCGGCCCGCTGTGCACGCCGCTCGATCTGCTGGCCGACCAGATGGAACTGGCGCGCGCCGACGAGGGCGACCTGGTGGTAGTGTTCCAGTCGGGCGCGTATGGCTTGACGGCCAGCCCGACGGCATTTCTCGGCCATCCGCTGCCGGCCGAGGTGCTCGTATGAGCGGCCTGTGCGGCTGGCTGGCGGCTGCGGGGACAGGCGCATCTGGCCATGATTGGCCTGCAAATGCTGCTGCCGGTGCGGGTGCGGGTGCCATCGCTGCTGTTCATACTGCTGCTGCTGCTGCGGCGGGCGCGGATGCTTGCACAAGCGCTGGTTCAGGCGCAGGTACAGGCACGGCGAAAGCTTTTGATGTTTGCGACAATGTCGCGTCTACGGCTGGCGCCGGCAGTCTTGACACTGTTTTGGCAGCTGCTTTGGCTGCTGCATTGGCACGCATGGCCGCACCCCTGTCGCGCTTTGATGGCGCGCCTCTGGCGGCAGGCGTGGGCGAGGTGGGCGGCGTGGCCGTGGCCGCTATCGATGGCAGCCGCCACCTGTACCAGCAAGATGGCTTGCAAGTGGCCATCTGGGGCCGGCCGGAACTCGACGGCTCGTTTGACGACGTGGCGCGCCGCCTCGCTTCCTTGTGGCTGAGCCGGGGCGTGGCTGCCTGTGCCTGCCTGTCTGGACCGTTCGCGCTGGCCATCCTCGACGCCTTTTCCGGCTCGGCCCTGCTGGCCGTGGACCGCGCCGGCATCCACCCGCTCAGCTACGCCAGCAATGCGCAGGGCCTGTTCTTTGCTTCCTCGCACGACGCCTTGCTGGCCCATCCGGCCGTGCGCGGCGCGCTCGATCCGCAAGCCTTGTATAACTACCTGTTCTTTCACATGGTGCCGGGCCCGGCCACGGCTTACCTGGGCCAGCAGCGGCTGCTGCCCGGCGAATACCTGCATGTGCGTGGCGGCAAGCTATGCAAGGGCAGTTACTGGCAGCTGGCGTTCCAGGAACACGCTTACGCGCGCACGCCGGCCAGTTTTGCCAGCAACAAGCAGGAATTCCTGCGCATCTTGCGACTGGCAGTGGAAAGCAGCCTGGGGGCGGACGGGGATAGCACGGGCGCTTTTCTCAGCGGCGGCACGGACAGTTCCACCCTGGCCGCCATCATGGGGCAGGTGACGGGCCGCCCCGCGCGCACCTATTCCATCGGTTTTGATGCGCCCGGCTATGATGAAATGGCGTATGCGCGCCTGGCCGCCAGCCATGCGGGCAGCATCCACCACGAGCGCTATGTGACACCAAACGACGTGCTGGGCGCCATACCGGCCATGGCGGCCGCGTTTGACCAGCCTTTCGGCAATGCCTCGGCCATTCCTGCCTTTTATTGCGCGCAGATGGCGCGCGCGGATGGCGTCACGCGCCTCCTGGGCGGCGATGGCGGCGATGAATTGTTTGGCGGCAATGAACGCTATGCGCATCAAGCCTTGCTGTCGCGCTATGCGCAATTGCCGGCCCTGCTGCGCCAGTGCATCATCGAGCCGTTGCTGTTCCGCCAGCAAATTGGCCAGCCTTGGCGCCTGTTTGACAAGGCGCGCCGCTACATCGAGCAAGCCAGCCTGCCATTGCCAGCCCGCCTGGACAGTTATAACTTGCTGTTGCGCCATGGCTACCGCACGGTGCTCGAAGCGGGCTTCATCGACACCATCGATCCGGGCATGGCGCCCGGCTGCGTGAATGACGCGTACTGGCAGCGGCAAGGGCAGGGCTTGAGCCAGATCAATGCACTGCTGGCGCTCGACATGCGCTTTACCCTGGCCGACAACGACTTGTTCAAGGTGCGCAAGGCGTGCGAGCTGGCCGGCGTGGAGGCGGCGTTTCCCTTCCTGCACGACGCGATGGTGGCGTTTGCCGCGCGCCTGGCGCCGCAGGACAAGCTGGATGGCACGCAGCTGCGGCCCTTCTTCAAGCGGGCGCTGGCGGAAATCCTGCCGCCGGCCATCGTGCGCAAGAAAAAGCATGGTTTTGGCTTGCCTTTCGGCCTATGGCTGCACAGCCATCCTGCGCTGCGCGAGTTTGCCTTCGATAATCTGACGCAGCTGCGCCGGCGCGGCATCGTGCGGCCCGCCTTCATCGACGATTTGCAAGGGCGCTTGCTGGCCGAACACCCTGCCTATCACGGCACCATGGTGTGGCTGCTGATGATGCTGGAACAGTGGCTTAGTCAGCATCCTGCGTCGCTGGGGCCGCACGCAAGCGGTTTTGCCGCATGCGCCACAGAAACGCCAGGCGTCCTCGATCCCATGGCGTAAAGCGGGGCAGCTGCCACACATCCACGGCATGAGCGGGGCGCGCCACGCCCCAGTCCGTGGCGACGGCCGCCGTAAAACCCAGGCTCTTGACGATCTCCACGTGGGACGCGCCATAGTCGCGCCCGGCCTTGCCGTTCGGATAGGCAAACAGCGAGACAGGCGCCTGGATCAGGTCTTCCAGCTGCTGCTTGCCATTGACAATGTCCAGCCGCGCGGCCCGGTTTGACAGGGTCGCCAGGATGGGGTGGCTGACCGTGTGCGCCCCTAGTCCCATGCCGGCCGCGTGCAGGCGGCGCAGCTGCTCAGTGCTGAGCATGGTTACTGGCCGCGGCCTGGCGGGCGCCTGGCGGCGGATGTGCATGGCCATGCGCTGGCGCTGAGCGAACGGCAGGTATTTAAGCTGGCCCAGCAGGGTGGCGATGGCGGCGCGCCGCTGCGCCAGGCTGCCGACCGGCAAGCAGCCCAGGCCGTACGCCTGCAAGTCCAGCAGCGGCCCGGGCGCATGGCGCACGCCTTCGATCACGCTGTCGTTCCACATTTGCCCGCCGTCCAGGTAACCCGTGGCAATAAAAAAAGTGGCATGCATGGCGTGGCGCTGCAGCAGCGGCAAGGCCACTTGCGCATTGTCCGCATAGCCATCATCAAAGGTGATGCTGACGGCGCGCGCGGGCAAGGTGCCGTCCTGCAGGCGCTCTACGGCCAGCGCCAGGGGCAGCGGCGTGTAGAAACGCTTGAGCAGGCGCAGCTGGCGCTCGAACAGCCGCGCATCGACTTCGCCGGGAAACAGCGGGTCGGGCCGCGCCAGCACGCGGTGGTAGATCAATATCGAGAGGCTGGACGTCATGGCTGCTCCGCGATAGTGGCGTTCTTGTCCCTTGTCCTGGCCGCCAGCGTACGCGGCGCTGCCGCCTGTAACTGCTGCTCGACGACGCTGCGCGTGGCGATCAGGGCCGCCATCAAATAATAGGGCATGTCGAAATACAGCAGGCTGAGGAAGGCGCCGCCCACGGCAAAGCCGATCAGGCTGGCCTGGCTCATGGTGGCCAGGCCGTGCGCCCAGCGCAGCTCGGCGTTGCCGCGCGTCAGGCGGATGATGACGGACGCCGTATGCCAGGTGGCGATGCCCAGCGCCAGGTAAAGGAACAGGCCGACGAAGCCGTGTTCGCCCAGCGCCTGGAAATAGATGCTGTGCGCTGCGTGCACATCCATGGGGTTCGGCGCGTAGCGGGCGAAGATGGCGGCATCGGACACGTCGAAACCGCCGCCCAGGAAGCGGTCGCGCGCCAGGTTGTACGCCATGCGCCAGGCATTCAGGCGGCCCATGGCGGAAACATCGTCCTGGTAGGTATTGATGGTGTCCATGCGTTCGCTCCAGCGTTCGGGCATGAAGGCGAGCAGCAGCGGCGCGACCGTACCGAGCAGCGCGCCCAGCACCAGCTTGCGTTCGCTTTTGAGCCACATGAGCAGGCCCATGGCGGCAATCGCCAGCAGGGCGCCGCGCGAATACGAGCCCAGCGCGGCCAGCGCCGACAGCAGCATCGCCGCCGACAAGCCGTGGCGCAGCCAGCGTTGATGCGTGTTTTGCTGCAGGTAGTACATGAGGGGAATGGTGATGATGAGGGCCAAAGCCAGCGAATTGTTGTCACCTATGAACGTTCCTTCTGGCCCCCAGACCCGCTCCGTGCCGCCGCTGCGGATGGTAAAGATGCCGCCTTTCACGCCGTAGTAAGCGATCGAGCCCACCAGCACCCATACCAGGCGCACGATATCGCGCCGCGTGCGTATCACCATCATCACCACAAAACTCATCAGGATGATCTTCATGACCTTGTTCCATTGCACCCAGGACGACTCGGGCAGCAGGGCGAATGGCGCCGTGACGTTCATCCACGCCACGAACAGCAACAGCAGCACGCTGACGGGGGTGAGCGGCAAGCCCTTCGGTTCGCGCGTTTTCAGCAGGCTGAACATGGTGGCGATGGCGATGATGAAGGCGAACGGCATGTGGGTGGCGAAACCCCAGCCTTGCGTGTGGGGATTCATGACGCTGACCCAGACCCACATCAGGCCGCCAATGGCCGGCGTTTTCAGGATGAAGGGTAGCGAGCCCAGGATGATGATGGTAACGAGTATGTCGCGCATGAATGGTGGACTCCTGCTGGTGCATGGCGTTGCATGGACGGTGCCGGGCCTTGATGCCTGTCAACGGCTTGGGGGTCAGGCTCAGTACACTGGGTCAGTACGCCGTTGAGGCGCACATCTCATGGTAAGACCAAGGAGGCATGCACTTGTTGACCGTTCTCATGGCGACCTACAATGGCGCCGGCACTTTACCGCAAGTGTTGCAGGCTTACATGGGCTTGCGCGCGCCGGTGGGCGGCTGGCGCCTGGTCATCGCCGACAATGGCAGCAATGACGGCACGGCGGGCGTGATCGATGCGTTCCGCACGCGCCTGGCACTCAGTTCGGTGTACGTGGCGCGGCGCGGACGCAGTGCCGCCCTGAATGGGGCTGTCGAGCACGCCTTGCGCTACGGCGGCGACGGCAGCGAACTGTTTGTCTTTGGCGACGACGATGCCATGCCCGCATTTGATTGGCTGTGCCGCCTGCAAGAGAGCGCGCGCAGCCATCCCGGCTACGCCCTGTTCGGCGGCGCCATCGTGCCCGCCTGGCGCGAGCGGCCAGCGCACTGGCTGCTGCGCCTGACCCCCGTGGGCTTGACGTGGGGCATTACCAGTGCCGACCTGCGCGACGGCCCCGTGTATCCTGGGCTGGTGTGGGGCGCCAACATGGCCATTCGCCGCCGCATCTTCGAGACCGGCGCCCGCTATGACGAAAGCATCGGCCCGCAAGGGGCCAGCTATGCCATGGGCAGCGAGACCAGGCTGAACCTGGAGATGCACGCGGCGGGCAATCCATCGTGGTTCTGTCCGCAGGCGCGCGTGGCGCACATCATCCGCGTGCAGCAGGTGCAACGGGGCTGGATACTGCGGCGCGCCATGCTGTTCGGGCGTGGCCAATGCCGGCTGGCGACGCCCGAACCCAGTGCAGAACTGCTGGGCGTGCCGCGCTGGATGCTGGGACGCTATCTGCGCGACACATTCGGCGCCGTGCGGGCCTGGCTGCGGCGCGACCATGCCGACCTGTTCCTGCGCCAGTGGGAGCGGGCGAAGCTGCGCGGCTTTTTCCATGAAGCATGGCGCGGACGGCGCAAACGCTTGCCGCGCATCGTCATCAGCAGTTATTCGGGCGAACTGGGCGGCATGGAGCTGCGCATGGCGCAAGAGGCGCGCCTGCTGGGCCACTGCGGCTATGACAGCGTGCTGGCGCTGCGGCGCTTTCCCGGCTTTGCCCACTGGGCGCGCGGCTTGCGCACGCAGCAGCTGGAAGTGCACATCTATGAGCCGCCGCTGTTTCTCGAACACTGGCCGTGGCGGCGCTGGAACTTGCTGCGCGCCAAACTTACGGGCGCCTGGCGGCTGCGGCGCCTGCGGCCCGACCTGGTGCACGTGGCCTTGTGCTGGACGGCGTATGGCGCCTCCATCCTGTGGCTGGCGCGGCAATGCCGCCTGCCTGCCGTCGTCAGCGTGCACAACGCCTTTCCCCTGGAGGCGTTCAGCGCCTGGCAGCGGCCCCGGCTGGAAGAAGCGTTTCGCAGCGTGAAGGGCGTGTACGCCGTCTCGCCTTCGGCCATGCGGCATTTCCTGGCCCTGTACCGCGACATGCTGGCGCCAGCCACGCGGCTGGCCGTGATACCGAACGGTGTCGATACGGATGTCTTCATCGTCTCGCCAGAGCGGCGGGAACTGGCGCGCCAGCAACTCGGGCTGCCGCACGACGCGCTGGTGATGGGTTCCGTGGCGCGACTGTCCGCGCAAAAACGCCCGCAAGCGCTGCTGGACCTGTTCGCCCGCCTGGCGCCGCAGTTTCCCAACTTGTATTTAGTGCTGGTGGGCACGGGGCCGCTGGAAGCCGTGCTGCGGCTGCAGGTGCAGCAAATGCAGCCGGCGGGACTGGCCGAGCGCGTGCGGTTTGCCGGTTTCCAGCAACGCATCGAGCTGCTGATGCCGGCCTTCGACTTGCATGTGCTGCTGAGTAAAAATGAAGGCTTTGGCATCGCCACCATCGAAGCGATGGCTTGCGGCGTGCCGGCCGTGGGCACGGATGTGCCGGGCACGCACGATATCTTGCACGATAGCGCAGGCGGCCTGCTGCTGCCGCTCGATGATGCGCATGCGGCCTGCGCGGCCGTGGCAGAGCTGCTGAAGGACTCGCCCCGGCGTGAGCGCATGGGATGGCTGGCGCGCGAGGAAACGCTGCAGCGCTATTCGATGCCGCGCCTGCAAGGCCAGCTGCGCCAGTTTTATGACGGCCTGGTGTAAGTCCAGGCGCCACGCATGAGCGCCACCCGCCATTCCTTTGCGTTTTCCTTCGCCGAAAAATACACGGTGCTACTGCTGGGCATTATCGCCAGCATGGTCTTGTCGCGCCTGCTCACGCCGGCCGAGGTGGGCGTGTATTCGCTGGGCGCCGTGCTGGTGGCGCTGGCGCAGGTGGTGCGCGACTTTGGCGTGGGGCAATATCTGATCCAGGAAAAGCAGCTCGACAGGGTAAAGCTGCGCGCCGCGCTGGCCACCAGCGTGCTGGTCGCCTGGCTGCTGGCAGGCGTGGTGCTGCTGGCCAGCGCGCCGCTGGCCAGGTTTTATGATGAACCACGGCTGACCCTGGTGCTGCGCCTGCTGTCAATCAACTTCCTGTTGATACCGTTCAGTGCGCTAACCCTGCCGATATTGCGCCGGCAGCTGCGCTTTCGCGCCATTTACGCCATCAACGGGGCCAATGGCATGGTCAATGTGCTGGTGGCAGTGACGCTGGCGCTGCTGGGCCAGAGTTATATGAGCATGGTGTGGGCGGCGCTGGCCGGGTCCTGCGCCTCGCTACTGGTGAGCCTGCTGCTGCGCCCGAAAGAGCTGCCATGGCTGCCGGGATGGCGCGGCATGGGCGCCATCGCCAGCTTTGGTGCGTACTCGACGGGAGGCGGGCTGGTCGACGAGGCGGGCGTGGCGGCGCCGGACCTGATCATCGGCAAGCTGATCGGTATCGACAGCCTGGCCCTGTTCGGCAAGGCGCAAAGCGTGCTCAATCTGTTCAACCAGGCCATTACCAGCGCCATTTCTCCCGTGGTGTTTCCCCTCTTCGCCGCGCGCGACCGCGAGGAGAAGGGGAAGATGGGAACCCCGGGCGGGGCGGTGGCCGTGTATCTGCGCACCATCAGCTACATGACGGCGCTGGCCTGGCCGTTTTTTCTCTTCCTCGCGTGCATGGCTTTGCCCTTGGTCAAGGTGTTGTACGGCTCGCAATGGCTCGCTTGCGTGCCCTTGATCCGCATCATGTGCCTGTCCTCGGCCGTGTATAGCATGTTCAGCATGGCCCGCTACCTGCTCGTGGCGACGGGCCAGATGCGCGCGCAGGTGCGCCTCGATGCCTGGGCCGGCGTACTGAAGGTGGCGCTGCTCTTGCTGGCGGCGCCGTTCGGGCTGGTGGCGGTGGCCTGGGCCGTGGTGTTGGCCAGCGTGCTGCGTAGTTGCCTGGTGTATGCCTGTTTGCGGCGCGTGAATGGCTTGCACTGGCGCATCCTGGCGCAAGCCGTGCGCAAGAGCCTGGTCCTGTGTCTACTTTGCAGTGCGCCGCCGCTGCTGATGCTGCTGTGGCTGCCAAACGAGCTGCCGTATGCAGGCGCGCTGCTGGCGCTGGCAGGCACGGCGCTGGCCTCGCTGCTGTGCTGGATCGCCGGTATTTTCTGGTTGAAACACGAGATCGCGGCCGAGTTTTTGTTATTGCAACGCAAGCTGGCCAGCCGTTGGCTGCCCGTCAAAGCACCGCACTGACTCCTGCCGCTGCCAGTGGCGCGGGGGGATGAAAGGATGACCATGCGTGTCGGTATTCTGTCTTATCCGATGCTGTTCCAGCGCGCCGGCGGCTTGCAGATCCAGGTGCGCGAAACCATCGCCGCGCTGAACCGGCTGCAGGCGCAGGCGGCGCGGCCTTTGGCGGTGCAGCTGGAGGTGCAGCTGGTCGACGCCAACCACGAGCGGCTGGCCGATTTCGACGTGCTGCACGTGTTTTCGGCAAGCAATGGCACCTACCGCATCGTCGAGACGGCCAGAGAGCTGGGCGTGCCGGTGGTGCTGTCGCCGCTGCTGCCGCCAAGCTGGGACCGTGCCAGCGCCTGGCGCGCACGGCTGGCCGACCGGCTGGCGGGACGCATGACGCAGTGGATGGTGCAAACGAGCTATGCGCAGACGCGGCGCGCCTTGCAGCTGGCCGACGTGGTCATCGCACTGGGCGAGGCCGAGCGCGACGCCCTGGTGCGCGCTTTCGGCTTGGCGGACGCGTCCATCCGTGTCTTGCCGAACGGTATCAACCCGCATTTCTTCACGGCCAATGGCGATCTGTTCCGGCGCACGACGGGCATCGCCGGGCCGTTCGTGCTGATGGTGGGCAGCATTTCGCCGTATAAAAACCAGCTGGGACTGGCCCAGGCCTTGGGGGGCGCCGGCCTGCCCGTGGTGCTGATCGGCGCCGCGCCGCGCGCGCAGCAAACGTATCTGCAGCAACTGCTCGATTTGCCCCACGTCAGCTGGCTGGGCGCGCTCGGGCATGCCGACCCGCTGCTGGCCAGCGCCTACCATGCGGCCGGGGTGGTGGCCTTGCCCAGTCAGGGCGAAGTGTTCCCCTTGTCCGTGCTCGAAGCGCTGGCGGCCGGCACGCCCGTCGTCATGACGGCGCACAGCGCGCTGGACTTGCCCGCTTCCGCGTTTGCGCTGCGCAAGGTGCGCTGGGACGATGGCGCCGCGCAGCGCCTGGCCATCACCGAGCTGCTGGCGCTGGCACCCGAGCGGCCCCGCGTGCAGGCGCTGGTGGAACGTTTTACGTGGGAGCGGGTGGCGGCGCAGCTCGCCGATTGTTATGTCCAGCTGCATGCCGGCGCCGCTGCCGCTATCGCTATTGAAACAAGGAGGAGCCATGCTGTTTAATTCGTTCGCTTTCCTGTGTGCCTACCTGCCCATCGTGCTGGCCGGCTATTTCCTGCTGGACCGCCTGGCTCCAGCCGGCGACAAGGCCGGGGCCGCCTGGCGCCGCCTGGCGCCTGCCATCTGGCTGGCGGCAGCCTCGCTGTTCTTCTACGCCTGGTGGGACGTGCGCTACCTGCCGCTGCTGCTGGCCTCGATCACCGTTAATTACGGGGCCGGCCGCCTGATGGGCGCGCGCGCCGGCGCGGCCCGCAAGCGCGTGCTGGTGGCGGCGCTGGCGCTGAACCTGGGCTTGCTGGCCTGGTACAAGTACGCGAATTTCTTCATCGACAGCGTCAATGCCGTCGCCGTCGCCACCGGTGCTGGCGCTGCCAGCCTGCCATGGTCGGGCCTGGACATCGTCTTGCCGATCGGCATCTCGTTCTTTACCTTCACGCAGATCGCCTTCCTCGTCGATTGCTACCGGGGCGAGGTGCGCGAATACCGCTTCATCCATTACGTGCTCTTCGTCAGCTATTTCCCCCACCTGATCGCCGGTCCCGTGCTGCACCACCGCGAAATGATGCCGCAGTTCGCCGACCCTGCCAACGCCCAGCCGCGCGCGGCCAACTTCGCCATCGGCATGTCGATCTTCGTCATCGGGCTGGCAAAGAAAGTGCTGATCGCCGACAACCTGTCGCCGCTGGCCATGCCCGTCTTCGCCGCTGGCGCCGAGCCGGCCCTGATCGAAGCGTGGATCGGCGTGCTGGCCTACACCTTCCAGCTGTACTTTGACTTTTCCGGCTATTCCGACATGGCCATCGGCCTGTCGCGCCTGTTTGGCGTGAAATTGCCGCTGAACTTCAATTCGCCGTACAAGGCCGTCAATATCACCGAGTTCTGGCGCCGCTGGCACATGACCTTGTCGCGTTTCCTGCGCGACTATTTATACATCGCCATGGGCGGCAGCCGCCGCGGCGAGGCGATCCGCTACCGCAACTTGATGCTGACCATGCTGCTGGGCGGCCTGTGGCATGGCGCCGGCTGGACGTTTGTCATCTGGGGCGGCTTGCACGGCCTGTTCCTGGTGGTGCAGCAGGCGTGGCGGCGCGTGTTTGGCGCGGCCACGGGGGGCTGGTTGCCGCGCTGGTGGCCAACCTTGCTGACCTTTTTCGCCGTCATGCTGGCGTGGATATTCTTCCGTTCGCCCGACGTGGCCACGGCCTGGGATATTTTGGGCGCGCTGGTGGGCGCAAATGGCGTCAGCCTGCCGCGCGGCTTGGGCAGCCATGCGGCCAGCCTGGCGCAATGGGGCTGGCAGCCTGCGTTCGACGGCATCCGCTGGATCGAACTGGAGGGGCCGGGCTTGCCGGTACTGCTGCTGGCCATCGTGCTGGCCTTCAAGGCACCGAATACGCAAGAAATTTTCTTTCACTATGAGCCTGCCATTGAAAGAATATTTCAGCCCGAAGGACGCTGGGCCTTCAACTGGCGCCCCACGCGCAGCTGGAGCCTGGGCTTTGCCGCGCTCTTCATCGCCTGCATCTTCGGCATGAACCGGGTCACCGAATTTCTCTACTTCCAATTCTGATCATGGACACGTCATGAACACTTCTTCGCGCCGCTACCTCGTTTGCTTCTTCGCCTGCGCCTTCCTGGTGCTGGCATCCGTCTCGGCCATGAATTACCGGGTCGACCCTTACCTGCTGCACCAGTGGGACAGTCCCTTGCTGCAGCGCTTGCGCCCGACGAATGAAAAACTCTCCGCCTGGGGCAAGACCTACGCCGTGGCGCGCTACCGGCCCGCCATCATCTACATCGGCAATTCGCGCACGGAAATGGGCATGCCCACCCGCGCGCAAGCCACTTTCCCCGACAAGAGCGTGTTCAACAGCGCCGTCTCGGGCGCCTCGCTGGGCGACGCCATCCGGCTGGCCGAGCATGCGGCCAAGGTCAGCCGCATCGAGACCATGGTGTGGGGCGTCGACGCACCCACCTTTTCGCTCGACCTGGGCTCGGCCCGCGTGGAAGATGGCCTGACGGGCGCCGACAACGCATTTTTCGCCCGGCGCGCCTTGCTCAACCTGAAGCGGGGCCTGACGGTGGACATGACGCAGGACAGCTTGCGCATCCTCGGCGGCAGTTTCGGCGACGTCTGCCTGTCCAGCCTGGCGCTGTTTGGCCAGCGCGACGAGACGTGCGTCATCAGCCGCATGAAGGGCTGGGGCGGCGCGGCCCATGCGATTCCCCTGCGCCTGCAGGAGTTCGGCGATGGCGAAGGGCCGACGCCGCCATCGACGCCCGCGCTCGACGCCAGCATCGGCAAGCTGTGCCAAGGCAGCATGCGCTTGCGCATGTATATCAACCCCACGCATGCGCTGACGATGGACGTGCTGCACTGGCGCGGCAAGTGGGATGCCATGCAGGCTTGGCAGCGTGGGCTGGTGCAACTGGTCGAACGCCACCGCAAGCAGGGCTGCGACGTGCGCCTGTATGATTTCTCCGGTTTCAACAGCGTCACCACCGACCCGATCCCGCTGGCCAGCGGCAAGAGCGAGATGCGCTACTACTGGGAAGTGTCGCATTACCGGGACAACGTGGGCCGGATGATCCTGGCGCGCCTGTTTGGCGGCGACATCGTGCCGCCGGCCGATTTCGGCGTCGAACTGAGCAATGCGAATGTCGACGCCCACCACGCGGCCATGCGCGCCGCGCGCGAACGCTATCACGTCGAACACGCGCAGGAGACGGCGTATGTGCAGCAAGTGCTGAACGGGCCGCGCATCCCGCATTGAGGCGCGGCTTCAGGGGCGCTTTCAGGCGTACGCAAGGGGCGCGGCGGCTGCGTTATGATGGCGTTTTGTTATCCGGCATGTTTTTACGCCGGTTCTCTTTCCAGGACGCCCCATGAAAATCGCCTTCTTTGCCAGCCAGCCCTACGACCGCCGCTTCTTCGATGAAGCCTTGCCGTCCCAGCCCGATGCCGATGGGATCGAACTGGTGTTCCACAGCGCCTTGCTGGGCCAGGAAACCGTGGTGCTGGCGCAAGGTGCGAAGGCCGTTTGCGTCTTCGTCAACGACGTGCTCGACGCGCCCGTGCTGGAAGCCCTGCACGGCTACGGCGTGCGCGCCATCCTGCTGCGCTGCGCCGGCTACAACAACCTCGACCTGGAAACGGCCAGGCGCCTGGGCTTTTTCGTCGCCCGCGTGCCCGCGTATTCGCCCGAAGCGGTGGCCGAATACACGCTGGCCCTGGTGCAAACCCTGAACCGCCACACGCACCGCGCCTATGCCCGCGTGCGCGAAGGCAATTTTTCGCTCGATGGCTTGCTCGGCTCGACCCTGCATGGCATGACGGTGGGTATCGTCGGCACGGGCAAGATCGGCCTGGCCACGGCGCGCATTTTCAAGGGCTTCGGTTGCAAGGTGCTGGGCCACGACCCGTATCCGGCGCCCGCGTTTGCCGAACTGGGCACCATGGTGGAATTGCCGCAGCTGCTGGCCGAATCCGACATCGTCTCCCTGCATTGCCCGCTGATGGACAGCACGCGCCACATGATCAGCGCGGCCACCTTGCCGCTGATGAAGAAGGGCGCTATGCTGGTGAACACTTCTCGCGGCGGCCTGATCGACACGGGCGCCGTCATCGAAGCCTTGAAATCGCGCCAGCTGGGCTCCTTGGCCATCGACGTCTACGAGCAGGAAAGCAATCTGTTCTTCCAGGACCACTCGTCCGACATCATCGACGACGACATCTTCCAGCGCCTGATGACGTTCCCGAACGTGCTGGTGACGGGCCACCAGGGCTTCTTTACCATCGAAGCGCTGCGCGAAATCGCCGCCATCACGTACCATAACCTGGACTGCTTCCGCCAGGGCAAGGCGTGCGACAACAGCGTGCTGGCCGCCTGACGCTTATTTTTTCGCTTTAGGTGCTGCCTTAAGTGCTGCTTTCGGCGCGGCCTTGGCCTTGGGCGGCGGCTTCGGTTTCGGCTGCGGCAGCGCGTCCGCCGTGCGCCGTGCCAGCTGACTCAGCCAGTCGCGCTCGTCCCACAGCCCCCCATCGATGAGGAAGTACGGCTTGGCTTGCGGATAGGGCGGCGCTTCCTGCGGCGCGCCTTGCGCGCTGATCCAGTCGCGCCCCGCCGGGGTCGGCTTGATGAACAACTGATCGTCGGCCACGATGGCAAACATCTTGCCGTCGCAATACAGGCCATACTCGCCAAACATCTTCCTGGCGCTGACGCCGCCCGCGCCGCCCAACTGGTCGAGCAAAAAATCCACCGTGCCTTGCTGTGACGCCATGATTTCCCCTTGTTTGAAATGCCAGTGTAGCGCAAGGCGTTTCCGCCCGCGCCCAATTTTTTTGCCGCAAGCGAGTCAACAGCGACTAGACGACTGGTAAATGACAAATGGGCTTGCCCTTTGATGGTCAAGCCCTGTGTCGATTTTAGTGAAAGGATGCACGCCCCCCTTTTTTCCTTCCCTCACGGATTCTGGCGTTTTGTCGCCCGCAATTCCCGCTCCGCCGCCAGCACCGTGCCGATGATCAGGCGTTCCACCTGCGCGCCGCTGGCGCCGTCCGGCGTGCCGGACAGCGCCACTTCCAGCGCCGCGTCGCTGCCGGTGGCGGCGAAGGTGCCGTCGCTGGCCAGGGTCAGGTAGAGCGTGCCCGCCGGCGTGACGGCGGCCCACTGCACGGGCGTCTTGCCGTGGTTTTGCTTGGACACCAGCGCGACTCGTGGCCGCTGCTGGCCAAGCAGTGAGCGTCCCATGATGGACAGGCGGTGCTCAAAGCCGAGCATGTCGAAGATGGTGGGGAAGATGTCGGCGTGCGAAGAAAGTTGGGCCGAGGCGCCCGCAGTGGTGGCCAGCGAGGCGGGGGCGCAGATGGCCAGCGGGGTACGGATTTGCGGCGCGTCGAGGGTCGAGGCGTGGCCCAGGCGGCCCGTCTCGAACATTTCTTCGCCATGGTCGCCCGTGATGACGACGATGGTGGACGCCAGGTCAATCTGCTGCAGCAAGGTATTGAGCCAGGCATCGAGTTCGCCCAGGGTATTGCGGTAGCGGTTGATGATGGCGCTGCGCTCCTGCGCCAGGTTGCTGCTCTGGAAATTGAACTGGGACGGCGTTTCCGGCCGGTGCGCCGAGAAATGCGGTGCGTGCAGGTAGGGATAATGCGTGGCGTAGTAATGCGCGTGGATGAAGGCGGGGTCCGGATGGCGCAGGCGCGCGGCGATGGTGTGGATATTTTCCCAGTCTTGCTGGTTGACGACTTCGGCCTGGTTGAAGCTGGCCAGGTAGCGGGGGATCGTATTTTGCTGGGTCATGTCGCTGACCACGCGGCCCGTGCGGTAGCCGAGCTTGCCCAGCGCTTCAATGTATGGCGATTGCCTGACGATGGCAGCATGCTGGCGGTAGCCGGCAAAGAAGACGGTCGGGTCGCCATACAGCAGGCTCAAAATGCCCAATTCAGTTTGGTTCGCCCCCGAATAATGGTTCGTGCCGATGTGGCAGCGCTGCGCCAGCGAGGAAAAATACGGCATGCTGCGCTGGTCGGCTAGGTTCACGTTCCAGCTTTCGATGGTGAGGAACAGGATGTCGGGCCGCCTCGCCTGTGCTAACGGTGCCGGGCGCAGAGGCAGGCTGGCGGGGAGGGCAAGTGGTTTCAAGGTTCTCGCCTGGCCCCTTGCGGCCTGCAAGCGCGCGTTGAAGCGCACGAAGGTGTTTGGCAGGCGCGCTTCGCGCAGCCAGCGGTCGGCCGCCGAAATGTAGTATGGATTGGCGCTGGCGGCGATGTCCCACACGGTGCGCGCGTATTCGCCGCCCCGGCGCAGCATCGTGTACGACTGCCCAAGCAGCACGAGCACCAGCAGCAGGGCGAAGGCGTGGCGCCATGCACATATGGCCTGCAGCCTGCGCAGCACGGGGCGGGCAGCCGCATGGCGGCGCAGCTGGCGGTGCATATAGTATATGAGGCCAACGGCGGCGAGGTGCGCGCAGGCGACGCGGTAAAAGCGCCAGATATCGTGCCGCTGGATGCCGAAATGGTGCTGCCAGCTTTGCGTCAGGAACAGCTGCAGGTCGCCCAGGGTGACGTGCGATTTCGACATGGCATACCAGCCGATGTCCGCTTCCAGCGCGATCAGCGAGAGCGCCGCGTACACGGCGATGAGCGCGGCGCCCCAGCGCGCATGCACGGCGCCCAGCAGCAGGCCCACGAGCGCGAACAGCAAGGTGCTGCACAAGGTGCAGGCCAGCAGCAGCGCCAAGTCGGGCAGCGATGGCTGCGCGATGCCGAACGGTCCATGCGACTGGAAGATGGGCCAGTACAGCCAGCGGAAAGTCAGATTCAACGCCAGCCACAGGGTCAGCCCCAGCACCAGGAACTGGTTCGAGCGGATGCGGTCACGATCCATGGCGGCTACCTCACGGTGAACAGGCTGTTTTTGGGGCGGGGTCAAGCCACGCAGCTGACGACATAGCGGTACTTGCCCGACGCTTCGGCGGCGATGTCGTCGACTTCTTCGATGGCGACGTCCACTTGCGCGCCCAGCCTGGCCCGGAAACCGGCCACGATGGCGGCGCGCGTGGCGTCGTCCAGGCGCGGCAGGCATACCAGCAGCACGCGCGTGCGCAGCAGGCTTTCCTGGATGATCTTGAAGCTGCGCACCTGCGCCAGTTCGCGCACGATGTAGACCAGGGCCAGGCCATGCATGACGGTGCCGTCGACGGCCGTGAGGAAATCCGTGCTGCGGCCTTCGATTTTTTGCAGCAGCGGCAGGCGGCGCCCGCAGGCACACGGTTTTGTGCCCAGCGCACCCACGTCGCCCGTGGCGTAGCGGATGAAGGGATAGTCCTGCGTGGCCAGGTGCGTGACGACGATCTGGCCCGAGTCGCCTGCCGGCACGGGGCGGCCATGCGCATCAAGGATTTCCACGATGATGTCTTCGGCCGTGATGTGCATGCCGCCATCGGGGCATTCGTGGGCGATGAAGCCCGCGTCGCGCCCGCCGTAGCCATTCGCCACGGGGCAGCCGAAGGCGCCGGCGATCTGCGCGCGCTGTTCGTCGTACAGGCGCTCGGCCGTCACGAACGCCACTTTCACGCCCAGGCCATCGAGCGTCAGGTCGTGCGCGCTGGCGTGGCTGGCGATGCGGCACAGGGCTGACGGATAGCCGAATAGCATGCGCGGACGGGCGCGGCGCAGCTGCGCGATGTAGCCGGCCAGGCGCGCAGGCGACATGGCAAAGGCGGGCAGTAAGGTAGTGCGCAGCAGCGCGTCGCGCAGGCGGCGCACGCGGTCTTGCGCATGCAGTTCGATGGGCGAGCCCCACAGCACGGCTTCGCGGTCGCCGATATCCACGCCCCACCAGCGCGTGGCGCGCCACTTGGCGGCAATGTCGTGGCTGATGCGGCGCCGTCCGAGGAAAAACAGCAGCGGCTCGCCGCTGGAGCCGCCCGTGGCGAACGGACGCAAGCCCACGGCGCATGACGATTTGAAAAGCTCGCGCGCGCCGGCGATGTCCGCCTTGCGCAGCAGCGGCAAACGGGCCAGGTCGGCCAGTTGCTGCACCCGGGCGGGATCAAAACCGCTGCGGGCGAACAGTTCGCGGTAGTACGGCACGTGCTCGCCCGCATGGCGCAGCAGGTCGCGCAGGCGCGCCAGCTGCCAGTCTTGCAGCTGCTGCGCACTCCACCATTGCGAGCGCTCCATGCGCCGCAGCAAGCGCGCGCTGTGGTGGCCCTTGAGCCATTCATGCAGGGGAAACAGCCAGCGGGCGACCAGGCGCGTGTAGCGGCCCGGGCGCGGCGTGGCGCGGATGCGGCGGTAATGCGTGGCCAGCAGCGGCGCGATGCGCTGCCAGTCGAAGCTGGCCGCGTGCGCCAGGCCGGCGTCCACTTGTGCGCGGGCGCGCAGCGGCTCGCGCAGCAGCGTGATGATCGCTTGCGCCATGGCCGCTGCATCGCCGGGTGGCACTAGCATCGCCGTCACGCCATCTTGCAGCAGGGCCGGGATGCCGCCCACATTGGTGCTGACGACGGGCACGCCGCAAGCGAGCGCTTCGAGCACGGAAATGGGCATGTTGTCGGCCAGGCTGGGATTGAGGACGATGTCGCTGGCGTGGTACAGGGCGGGCATGGCGGCGTTATCCACATGGCCGGCAAAGGTGACGCCATCGTGCACGCCCAGCGAGGTGGCCAGCTGCGCCAGCGCCGTCCGTTCGGGGCCACCGCCCGCCAGCACCAGGCGCGCCGTGGGATAGGCTTCGCGCACGATGGCGAACGCGCGCACGGCGCTGGCGTTGTCGTACAGCGCTTCGAGGTGGCGCGCCACCAGGATGCAAGACGCGATGCATGGGGCGTCAGGCGTTGCCGCGCTTACGGCGCCGGGGGCAAAACGGCGCAAATCGACCACATTGGGCACGATGTGCGCCGTGTGGCCGTATTGTTCGAAGACGCCGGCGAGGAAGGCCGAGGGCACGACGATGGTGCTGGCGCAGCGCAAGCTCATCGAGACCAGGCGCGGCGAGCGGGCCAGGAAGGCCGCAGCCTCGCCACCCCGGTAATTGAGTACCGATGGCTTGCCTTTCAGGCTGGCGATCCACAGCGCGGGCGCGGCCTGCAAATGCCAGGACCAGCCGGAATTGGCCATGATGTGGAGCAGGTCGACCGTATCGGCCGTGCGCCACAGCCGCCACAGGTGCAGCGGCAGGCGCAGCGCTGCGCGCAGGTAGCGGATGCGCGCCAGCCAGGGCGGCAGGCATGGGCCGTTGACGGCCAGCAGCTGCACCTGCGCGCCGTCTGCACGCAGCAGCGCCGCCAGTTGCGCCGTTTGATTGGCCATGCCGCCGGCCGGCGGCGGCAGCGGACCCACCAGCGCGATGCGCAGCCCAGTGAACATCATGGCAGCTCTCCCTTTGGTGCCGCCAGGCGCGCATACACTGGGGCATAGCGGCCCACGCTGGCGCCCCAGTTGCGCTGCGTGTCGACAAAGGCGCGCGCCTGGCGCCGCAGCGCCGGCCAGCTGGCAGGCGCCAGCAGCAAGGTCAATACGGCTTGCACCAGCGCTTCGGCGTCGCCGGCGCGAAACAGCATGCCGGTCTTGCCATGCTCGATCAGTTCCCGGTGGCCGCCCACGTCGGAAGCCACCACCAGGCGCCCCTGCGCCATCGCTTCGAGCGGCTTCAAGGGCGTCACCAGTTCCGTCAGCCGCATGGCCAGGCGCGGATACACGCAAATATCGACCAGCTGATAATACGCGGCCACCTGCGCGTGCGGCACGCGGCCCGCGAACACGACGGCGCCACCTATGCCCAGCTGCGCCGCCAGGGCGATCAAGTCTGCTTCCTGCGGCCCGCCGCCGGCCAGCAGCAGCCGCAGCGCCGGCTGCGCGGCCAGCATGCGCGGCATGGCGCGCAGCAGCAGGGCCAGTCCTTCATAGGCATAAAACGAGCCGATGAAGCCGATGACGGGATGGCCAGCCAGGCCCAGGCTGTGCGCCAGCGCGGGCTCTGGCGTGGCATGGAACGCGGCCGCATCGACGGCGTTCGGGATGACGGTGATCTTATGCGCCGGCACGCCGCGCGCGCACAGTTCGCGCCGCAAGCCTTCGCAGATGGTGGTGACGGCGTCGGCGCGGCGCAGCGCGTGGTTTTCCAGCGCGCGCGTGAGCCGGTAGCGCAGACCGCCGGGCGGGCTGCTGCCATGGTCGGCGGCCGCGTCTTCCCAGAAGGCGCGCACTTCATACACGACGGGGATGCCCAGCGCGCGGCCCGCATTGATGGCGGCGATGGCGTTCAGCGCGGGCGAGTGCGCGTGCAGGATGTCGGGCCGCAGCTGGCGCGCCAGCTGGCGCAGGCGTAGCGCCAGTCCCACGATCACGGCCACCTGGCGCAGCACGGGCAGGCGCGTCCACCACTGCGTGCCCGATGGCGTGCGGTAGAAATGCCAGCCGTCGACCAGCTGCTGCGGCGCCTCGGCCGGTCCCTGCTTGGCGCCGGTCAGCTGCATGGTTTGCCAGCCCAGCGCGCGCTGCTGGCGCAAGATGGCCAGGGTGCGGAAGGTGTAGCCGCTGTGCAGGGGCAGCGAATGGTCGAGGATGTGTAGGATGCGCATGTTTTTACTCCATCGCCATGGCCGGCGCGGGCGCTGGGGTCTTGTGCGCATCGAGCGGCAGCACCTGGCGCAAAAACGCCTCGAACATCAGCAGCGACCACAAGGGCGCGCTGTAGTCGCGCCGGCCGCTGGCGTGCTGCTCGAGCAGCAATCGCACGTAGTCCATGTCGAACAGGCCGCACTGCGCCAGCGTGGGACCCAGCAGGCGCTGTTGCAGGCGCTGGCGCAGCGGCCCGCGCAGCCAGTGGGCCAGCGGCACGGAAAAGCCTATCTTCTGGCGGTACAGCAGTGCGTCGGGCAAGAGCGGGCGCAGGGCTTTTTTCAGCAGGTATTTGCCCGTGCCGCCGCGTAGTTTCAGCTGCGCCGGCAAGCCGGACATCCACGCCACCAGTTCATGGTCGAGCAGGGGCGAGCGCACTTCCAGCGCATGGGCCATGCTGGCGCGGTCCACCTTGGTGAGGATGTCGCCGGGCAGGTAGGTCTTCAGATCGAGGTACTGCACCTGCGACAGCGGATCTTGCGCGGGACTGGCCAGCGCGTGGCGGCGCAGCACTTCCACGGCGCGGTAGCCGTGCAGGCTGCGCCGCAGCTCGGGGCTGAACAGGCGCGCGCGCATGGCGTCGCCCAGCAGGCTGACGCTGTGAAAATACGCCTCCGTGGTGTCGCGCGCCAGGCCTTCGAAGGTGGTCTTGGCGCGCAGGAAGCGCGGCGCCCAGTCGGCCTTCGGATACAGCCGCCCCAGGGTGCCGAACAGCGACTGGCGCAGGCCGGCAGGCAGCAGGCCACGCACCTTTTCTTCGCGCGTGTGCAGGCGGTAGCGCCGGTAGCCGGCCAGGCTTTCGTCGCCGCCATCGCCCGACAGCGCCACCGTGACGCGCTGGCGCGCCAGCTGGCAGACGCGGTAAGTGGGCATGGCCGAACTGTCGGCAAACGGCTCGTCATACAGATTGGCCAGCAGGTCGATCAGCTCGAAATCGTCGTGCTCCACCTGCCGTGCGTGGTGCAAGGTGCCGTAGCGGCGCGCCACCAGGCTCGCGTAGTGCGCCTCGTTGTACGCCGGGTCGCCGAACGAGATGGAACAGGTGTTGACGGGCGTGGCGCTGGCGCCCGCCATCAGGGCTACGACGGCGCTTGAATCGACGCCGCCCGACAAAAATGCGCCGAGCGGCACTTCGGCCACCATGCGGATGCGCACCGCTTCGCGCAGGCGCGCCAGCAATTCGTCGGCCGCCTGCGCCTCGCTTGCCGGCGGATTTGGCGCAAACGGGATGTCCCAGTAGGGCTGCGGCGCGGGCAGCGGCTGGCCGGCGCGGATCGACAGGGTATGTCCGGGCGGCAGCTTGCGCGCCTGCTGGAAGATGCTGCGCGGCTCGGGCACGTAGCCGTAGGCGAAATACTCTTCCACCGCCAGCGGGTCGAGCGCGCGCGGCATGGCCGGATGCGCGAGCAGGGCCTTCAGTTCGGAGCCAAACAGCATGGTGCCGTCGCTAGCCTCGCCGTAATACAGGGGTTTCACGCCCAGGCGGTCGCGCGCCAGGAACAGCACATGGCGGCGCCGGTCCCACAGGGCGAAGGCGAACATGCCGCGCAAGCGCTGCACGCACTGTTCGCCCCATTGTTCCCAGGCGTGGACGATGACTTCCGTGTCGCTGCTGGTGCGGAACTGGTGGCCGAGCTGGCGCAATTGGGCCATCAGGGCGCGGTAATTGTAGATCTCGCCGTTGAAGACGATGGCGATGCTCCGGTCGGCGTTGAACAGCGGCTGCTGGCCGCTGGCCAGGTCGATCACGGACAAACGCCGGTGCGCCAGCCCCAGTCCCGGCTCGCGGTGCATGCCCCCTTCGTCGGGGCCGCGGTGCTGCAGGCTGTGGTTCATGCGCGCCAGCAGGAGCGGGTCGACGTCGCGCTGGCCCTGCAAATCAAAGATGCCGGAGATGCCGCACATGGGGTGCCTTTCAGGGTAGGGTGGACAAGGGCGACGGCTGGTGCGCGCCCGTCAGGCGGTCGTACACGGCCAGATAGGCGCCGGCCATGGCGGGCAGGCTATGCTCGGCCAGCACCTGGCGCCGCCCGCGCGCGCCGTGACGCGGGCCCAGCTCCGGCATGCTGCAGTAATCAAACATGGCGTCGGCCAGCATTTCAGGCGAGCCGGATGGCACCAGGGTGCCGCTCCAGCCCGACTGCACCAGTTCCCCGTTGCCGCCCACCAGGGTGGCGACGACGGGCAAGCCCGTGGCCATGGCTTCGAGGATGGTGTTCGAACTGCCTTCGGCCAGGGATGGCAGCACGAACAGGTCCATCGCGCGCAGCAGTTGCGCCACGTCGTCGCGCGCGCCGGGCAGCCAGGCCAGGTGGGCCACGCCTGCCTGCTCCAGCATGGCCAGGCATTCCTGGCGGCAGGGGCCGTCACCGACGAGGAGCAGGCGCAGCCGTGCGCTTGCGCCAGGCTGGGCCAGCAGCAACAGGAAGGCCTGCACCAGCGAGCGGTAATCCTTGACGGCGGCCATGCGGCCCACGCTGCCGATGACGAAGGCGCCGTTGCACAGGAAGCCGGGCGGGCCCACGGCGGCGGCAGGTCCCAGGCGCGGGTGGAACTGTACGCTGTCGACGCCGTTGCCGATGTGCGACACCTGCGTGGGCGCGGCGCCGATGGCGTCCACCAGCCATTGCCCGAGGTCGGCGCTGACGGCGATGAAATGCTGCACCAACGGCAGCATGCATTTGCGCAGCAGCCGGTATTTGCGGCTGGTGCCGTGCAAGTCGTTGATGTCGCGCCCGTGTTCGCCATGCACGCGCAGGCGCACGCCGGCCAGGCAGGCCAGCAGCTGCGCCTCGATGCAGCCCAGGTTGCGCGTGTGCACCAGCGCCGGCTGCAATTGCCTGAGCACCCGGTACAGGTGCAGATAGTGGCGCCAATCCTTGCCTTCGCGCTTGCCCAGGCTGATGATGTCGACGCCGGGCGCCGTCAGGCGCTGGCGAAACGCAGTGGCGTTGGTCAGGCAGACGATGGCGTGCCGGTAGTGCCCGGGCGGCAAGTGGTTGATCAGGTTCACCAGGCCGTTTTCCAGTCCGCCCACATCCAATTGGTGGATGACGTGCACGATCAGGGGCGCGGCGTTGGTCTCAGAATCGGTATCAGGGGCCATGCGGCAACTCCTGCAAGCGTTGTTCGATGGCGGGCAGCGCCGCCTCCAGGAAGGCTTGCAGTGCCGCACGCGGCGGCGGCGCCAGCTCGTCGTAGGTAGCCGAGACGATGATGTCCGCGCCATCCTGGCGTGTGCCCAGCAGCTTGGCTTTGGCCAGCAGCAGTTTGACCAGCACCGGTTCAGCGGTGACGACGCCGCCCTGACGGTAGAGGCGCCACACCAGCAGGCGTTCGCTGCCTTGCGCCAGCACGCTTTCGCGCACACTGCATGGGCCGTGTGCCAGTTGCGCCGTGTGCTTGCCGTGCGCCAGCGGCGTCCAGCGCGCGCCATACGGCAGGCTCTGGTGCGCCAGTAGCTCGGCGTCGCGTGCCTGGCGCGCATACCAGGCCAGTTGCAGGCTTACTTGTACGCCCGCTTGTACGCCCGCTTGCACGCCGCCATCGCTTGCTCGCGCATAGCTGGCGGCAAATGTTGCGGGCTTGCCCGCAAACGGCGCCTGCCATGCGGGAACCACGCCGGACAGGCGTTGCCAGGGCGCCGGATCGGGCAAGGCCAATACGCTGCCAACTGGCGCGCCGCTGTCGCCCCGGTGGCTGGCCCACGCCAGCGCTGGCCACAGCGCAGCGAGAAACAGGCACGCCAGGCTGGCGCGCACGAGGGCGGGTATATTCGCGCGCATATCGGCCCTGGCGGCGCTTGCAGGCACGGATGGCAGCGCGCGTAGCGGCGGCGGTTCGCGCCAGCGCGAGGCCAGCCCGAACAGCAGCAGCGCCACCAGGCCAAAGAACAGCCAGCCATAGACCAGGTGGTCGATGCCCACGGCCAGGCGCATGTTGCTCAGGTGGCCCAGCATGACGATCAGGTAGGCGCGCACGCCATTGGCCACGATGGGGACGAGCAGGGCGGCGGCCATGATGGCCAGGCGCCGGCGCGTACTGTGACAATGCAGATGCGCGAACAGGGCGCCCAGGGCCAGGGCGGCGATCAGGTAGCGCAAGCCGCTGCACGCTTCGACGATTGACCAGTTGCCAGTTGGCAAAGAAAAGTTGCTGCCATCGCGGAATACGGGCACGCCCGTCAGTTGCAGCGCCATCACCGTAAAGCTGGCAGTGAAGTCGATCAAGGGTTGCAGGAAGACTTCGCCAAACGGCACGGCCAGGAACAGATACGCCAATGGAAATGCCAGCAGGCGCACGGCCGCCGGACCGAGGATGGCCAGCACGCAGGCGGGCAGCATGGCCGTGGCCGCATATTGTTCCACCACTTGCACGTTGGCGGCGTCGGCCAGCAGCCAGGCCAGGCCCAGCATTGCCAGCAGCAGCAGGCCCAGCCACGATGGCCGGGGCGCCAGCGCGGCCAGCTGGGAGCGGCGGCGCCAGGCCAGCCAGGCACTGATGGGCACGATCAAGTAGCCGTGCGCGAAGGTTTGCGAGCGCGACCACAGTTCCAGCATCGACCAGAAGGTGGCGTGGTACAGCAGCACGGTGGCGGCCAGTATCAGCGCCAGCAGCAGGGCGGCCAGCGCCTGGTGGCGCCGGCCGGCGGGCAGGACAGCGGCGTCCGGCATGACGGCGATGCTGTCCAGGCGCGCGCTCATGTGGACGGTTCCCGCGAGGCCTGCTGCATGGCGGCAGTGCGGCTGATGCCTGCGCCCGCGTCTGCTGGCAAGCCCAGCATGGCGCCCAGTGCCTGCAAGTTTTTCTCCCAGTCATAGTCTTGCAAGACCAGCTGGCGCGCCGCCATGCCGATGGCCGCGCTGCCAGCGGCATGGCCGGCGCTGCCACAGTCGCCATTGCCGCCGTTGGCGCCGTGCAGATTGCGCAGCACGCGCGCCGCGTGGTGGATGAATTCCGCATCGTTGCGCGCCAGCAGCAGTTCCAGTCCGGGCTGGGCGGCGATACCTTCGAGTGCCTGCGGCGTGGCCAGCACGATTTTGCCCATCGCCATCGCTTCGAGCACCTTGTTTTGCACGCCGCGCGCGATGCGCAGGGGCGCCACGGCCAGTGCCGCGCCCGCCAGGTAAGGGCGGATGTCGGGCACCTTGCCCGTCACCGTCACGCCGGCCACGCGGGCCAGCGCCGTCACGGCGGCCGTGGGGCCGCTGCCGACAATATAGAACTGCAGTTGCGGAAACTGGCGCCTCAGGGCCGGCCAGACCCGGCGCACGAACCATTGCACGGCGTCGATATTCGGCCAGTAATCCATGGCGCCCGTAAATACCAGCACTTGCGCGCCGGGCGCATACGGGCCGGCTGGCGCCCCAGCGGCCTCTGGTGCAAAATAATCGGCATCGACGCCGTTGCTGAAATGCCCCGTCTTGCGGCGCGCCATGGGGGCGCACTGGCGGAACAGGGCCGCCTCGGCCGGCGAGACGAAGCTGGCGGCCGTGAACTGCTGGGCGATATGGCGTTCGTACTGCAGCAGCAGCCGCGCTTCGCGCCGGTACAGCTGCGACATGGGCCAGGGCTTGCTGTCGCCATACTGGCGCCACTTGTCCGAATCGACATCGACAAAGTCGATCACGCGGTGCAGCGGGCAGCCCGCGCCGCCGTCGAGGTACTGCGCCATGGGCCCGGAATAGGCCAGCGCGTGGCGCACCTTGCCGCCAGAGAGCACGCCAGCGACCCATTGCAGCAGACGTGCGTCGCGGTAGTACTGCACGCTCATCGACTGGCGCGACAGCAGCGCCTGCGCCGCGCGCCAGCGGGCCGCACCCCGCTGCAGGCCGATGAAGCGCGTGCTGGCGCACAGGGCGGCCACCGTTGTCGTGTGCTGCAAGTCGTCGTCATCGTCGATGAAGCAGCCCAGGTGGACGCGGAAATGCCGGCTCAGGTATTGCAGCATGTGCCACGAGCGTATCTTGTCGCCCTTGTTGGGCGGATACGGCAGGCGGTGCGTAAGGTAAAGGAGTTCGCGCATAGTGTGCCCAGTTGCTTAGCCCAGCTGCCGCACGATATGCGGCCCCAGAAAGTTGGCCAGCGGCAGCGGCAGGCGGCGCCAGGCGCGGATCGACAGCGCGTATTTTGGATTGGAGGGATGGACCTCGGGCAGCCTGCTGGCGCGCACTAATTGATAAGCGTAGGGCAGGGGCTGCGGCGTGAAGCCCCAGTTTTTCTTGAAGTCGTAGGCGCCCGTGCCCAGCTTGCTGCGGCCGAAATCGAACTGGCGGCAGCCGCGCGCCCCGGCGCGGCGCATCACTTCCCAGTACATGAAGTCGTTCGCGCCCGAGCTGCGCGCCAGCACGCTGCCGCCGCCGTAATAGGGCAAGACTTCATCGCGGAAATAAAACGTCAATACGCTGGCCTGCACTTGCCCGCCCTGATACACGCTGAGAATCTCGCAATCGGCGCCAAACACCGTGCGCAGCAGGGCGAAATGGCGGCGCGCGAAGACGGGCGTGCCCAGCCGGTGGACGCTGGCTGCATAGATGGGATAAAAACGGCCGAGGTCGACATCGATGGCGCTGTGCAAGCCGTTGGCGATGCCCTTGCGCACCACGGCGCGCTGCTTGCGGGGAATCGCCAGCAGATTCTGTTCGGCGTCTGCGTGCAGCGGGCGGCGAAACGTCGCATACAGGGGTCTGTGCAGCCAGCGCGCAGCGTCGATGTCCTGTTCTTCGCGCCAGCGGTATTCCAGGTGGCCCACGCCGAGGCGCCGCGCCAGCGCCTGCGCCGCCTCATCGAGCGCCTGGCGCACCGCAGCACTGCCGCCGGCGATGCCGCCATACACGCAAAATGGCAGCGAGACCAGCGCGGAGCCGAACAGGCGGCTGCGCAGATGCGCCAGCGGCAGCACGCCGGCAATGCGCCCGTCCTGCTCGGCGTACAGGAAATAACTGTCGTGGCCGAAACCTTGCTGCAGGATGGTATGCCAGCCGGCGCGGTGAAAGAAGGTCGCGTCCGGGCACGCCAGGACAAACGCATCCCAGCGCGCATGGTCGTGCTGCTGCAATTGCAGGACGCTGATGGCGCCCGGGCGCGGCGCCGTGGCGACGGGCCGCGGCGGGCGGTCGAGAGGAAGGCTGGCCTCGTGCATCATGTGCATCATGTGCTCTCAAGAAAAATGCGGTCCATGCGGTCCCAGGCGAAGTCGCGCGTCAGGCGCACCAGCCGCGCTTCCATGCGCCCCAGGTTCAGGTAGTGGCGAAAGCGCGTCCTGGCGCTCAGGCCTGGCGGGCGCGGCTGGCCAGGATCGAGTTCCCAGGGATGAAAATAGAATATGCCAGCTTGCCCGTCGAGCGAATTGATACGCCGCAAAAGCCAGCGCGACAGTGGATACGGCAAGAGGCGAAAATAGCCGCCGCCGCCCGCCGGCCAGTTGCGTCCGCGTACGCGCACGGTGCTGACGGGCAATTCGAGCACGCCTTGCGGGCCGCGCGGGCGCCAGGCGAAGCGGGGCGCATCGGGCATGCCGTAATGGTCGTGGCGGATCGGGTAGATGCTGGAACTGTAGCGGTAGCCCGCTTCCTGCAGCACATCGAAGGCCCACAGATTGGCCGCGCCGATGGAAAAACTGGGCGCGCGGTAGCCCAGCACGGCGTGCCCCGTCAATTGTTCCAGGATAGTCTTGCTGTGGCGCACGTCGTCGGCGAACTGGCGTGGCGACTGCTCGCTGGCGCGCAAGTGGGCGTAGCCGTGGCTGGCCACCTCGTGCCCGGCTTGCGCCACGCGGCGCAGCAGGGTGGGATAACGCTCGGCGATCCAGCCCAGGGTAAAGAAGGTGGCGTGGATGCGGCGCGCTTCCAGCAGCAGCAGGATGCGCTCGATATTCGCCTCTATCCTGCATTCGAGGTGCGGCCAGTCGGCGCGCGCGATGTGCGGCGCAAAGGCGGAAACCTGGAAATAATCCTCGACATCGACGGTCAGCGCGTTGCGCAGCTGTACCTGCCCCTCCCCCCGCGCCTGCAGAGGCGTCATCATGGCAGCGCCCGGCGCGCGGCCAGCCAGGGCACGATGGCAGCGGCGATGCGCTCGGCCGCATGGCCGTCCCACAGCGGCGGAATGCGGCCGCGCTTGCCGCCAGTGTCCAGGATGGCGCGCGCCAGCGCCACGATGGTGGCCGGGTCCGTGCCGGCGATGGTGTTCGTGCCCTCGGCCACGGTAACGGGCCGCTCGGTATTGTCGCGCAGGGTCAGGCACGGCACGCCAAGCGCCGTGCTTTCTTCCTGGATGCCGCCCGAATCGGTCAGCACCAGGCGCGCCGCCTGCATCAGCCCCAGCATTTCCAGGTAGCCCAGCGGCGGCAAACACGTAATGGCGTGGCGCGCCAGCAAGCTTTCCAGGCCCGCCTGGCGCAAGCTGGCCCGGGTGCGCGGGTGGACGGGAAACAGCAGCGGCAGCTGGCTCGACAGTTGCCCCAGCGCCTGCAGCAGGGCCGCCAGCTGGGCACCATCATCCACGTTCGACGGCCGGTGCAGGGTCAGCAAGCCATACGCGCCCGGGCAGGCGTGGCCGTGGGTGCGCAGGGTGGCGGCGGGCGGCGTGGCGCGCGGCAATTGCTGCCGCAGGCTGTCGATCATGACATTGCCCGTAAAATGGATGCGCTCGGGCGCGATGCCTTCGCGCAGCAGGTTGGCGCGCGCGCCTTCTTCGCTCGTCAACAGCAGGTCGGACAACTGATCGGTCAGCACGCGGTTGATTTCCTCGGGCATGCGCCGGTCGCCGCTGCGCAAGCCCGCCTCGACGTGGATCACGGGCGTACCCCGCTTGGCCGCCACCAGAGCGCAGGCCAGGGTGGAGTTGACATCGCCCACCACCAGCACGGCGCCGGGCGCGGGCTGCAGTTCGCCCAGCACGGCGTCAAAACGGCGCATGATCTCGGCCGTCTGCTGCGCGTGGTTGCCGGAACCGACGCCCAGTGCGATGTCGGGCGCGCGCATGCCCAGGTCGGCAAACACTTGGCCGCTCATGGCCGGGTCGTAATGTTGCCCTGTATGCAATAAAGTCACGCGCAGCGTGGGTGCCTGGCGCGCCAGAGCGGCCAGGATGGGTGCCATCTTCATCAGGTTGGGGCGCGCGGCCACCACGCACAGCAGGTGCGCGGGCGGGGCGGGCAAGGTGGGCAAGGTGGGAGAGATGGGCACAATCGCTGGGTCGGGCATGCTGCGGCCTCCTTAAAATTGCATGTTGAGCGTGGCGCTGACGCTGTTTTCGCGGTAATTGCCGCCGCGCGTACTGGTGTGGCGTGTGTGGCGCAGGTCGATGCTGGCCGTCATCTTGCGCTGCATGATGCGGCTGTAGCCGGCCGTGACGGTGGCGTTGCCGTCACGCCGGGGCACGCTCAGCGAGCGCACGCTGGCGTAGCCGGCATTCAGATTGAGGCTGCTGCGCGAGGATGCCTGCCAGCTCCAGCCCAGGTTGCCGGCCACCTGGCGCGTGCGCTCTTCGCTGCCGAAGTCCAGGCCCGGCAGCAAGGCGCTGTCGATGCCGCTGCTGGTCTGCGCCGTGCGGTCGACGGCGCTCAGGCCGGCGATCAGCGTGCTTTTTGCCGTCGCCCGCGCCATCGTCAATTTGACTTGTTTTTGCAGGAAATAGCGGTGGCTGAAGTAATTGAGGGCGCCCAGTTCCGGCCCCAGGCCGTTGGCGTCGCGCAGGAACGCGTCGATGCGCAGGCCCCGTTCCAGGGCGTTGGGGAAGGCGCTGCGCCACAATTGATCGAGCAGGCTGGCCGCATCGCGCTCGCCCAGGCGCAGCAATTGCGCGGGCATGCTGGTGATGTTTTCGCTGTAGTTCAGTTGCCAGTTGGTCTGGCGCTGCAGGAAATGGGCGTCCAGGCTGTACGTGTTGCCAAAGAAACGCTTGCCCGCGCTGAAGGCGACGCTGGTGCGCGGCGACGGCGTCCATACGCCGCCCAGCGACCAGAAGCGCCCTTGCGGCGCCTGGCCCGTAGTCGACTCATAGCCTTCCTTCTCCATGCCGCCACTGGCCGTGGCCGACCATTTGCTGCTGAACGGGTAGCGCAAGCCCACGCTGCTGCGCTGCATGCGCAGCGGCGCCAGCTTGCTGTCCTGCGTGCGGCGCGCGTCGTGGCTGGCGTTCCAGGTCCAGCCGCCGCCGTGCGGTTCGCCGCTCAGCAGCAGCGCCACTGTATCGCTGTGCATGGACCGCAGCTCGCCGCCGCTGGCCATGCTATTGCGCGTATAGCGCAGCTCGGCCGTCGCCAGGCCGCGAAAACGGTGGCGCAGGTAGGGGCTGATGCTGGTGGTGCGCAGCGTGCTCTCGTTGCTGTTGCCGGGCAGCGCATCGATCACTTGCGGGCCGAATGGCGAAATGCTGTGCCGGCTGACGCTGGCGGCCGCATCGACATGGAACCAGTCCTTGACCAGTTCGGCCTCGCCTGCGGCGCGCAATTGATGCTGCTCCGTATCGGCCCGCCGCGCATACAGGAACTTGTGCCAGCTGTAGTCGAGGTGCACGTGCAGGCGTGGGCCGCTGCCGATGAGGGCGATGGCGGGCGCGATTTCCGTGATGAAGTCAGACTGCTGCTGGCTGCCTGGGGTGCGCAGGGCGTTGTCGGTGTACGTTTCGCGCACCCGCATCGAGGGCTGCACCAGCCAGTCGACAGCAAAGGCCGGCACGGGCAGCAGCAATGACAGCAGCAGCGGCAACAGGCGTGGCAACAGCGGTGACAACAGCGGTGACAACAGCGGCGGCGCGCGGCCGCTAGTCGTAATTGCCGTAGCCATAATACTCGTTGCCGGGGAACGATTTGGTCTTGTTATAGATCAAATGAATGTGTTCGCACGCTTCGATCTGGCGCAGCGCTTCCTTGACCGCGTGCTGGGTCGTCGTTTCCGCTTCCACCACCATCACCACTTGCCCCATCTGCCCCACCAGCGCGTGGGCTTCGCTGGTGATGAGCAGCGGCGGCGAGTCGAAGACGACGATGCGGTCGGCGTAGCGGCTGGCGATCTCGGCCAGCAGGCGGCTCATGGCGCGGCTGGCCAGCAATTCCGTCGCATGCCTGTTGCTGCGCCCGGCCGGCAAGATGCTCAGGTTGGCCACGTTGGTCTTCAGGATCACGTCCGCCATGGCCAGCTGCGGGTCGAGCAGCACGTCCATCAGGCCCGGCTCCGGCGCCAGGCCCAGCACTTTCAGCACGGACGGGCGCGCCACGTCGGCGTCCACCAGTAGCACCGTGATGTCCATTTCCATGGCGATGCTCATGGCCAGGTTGACGGCGCAGTACGTTTTGCCTTCGCCGGGCATGGCGCTGGTGACGACGATCAGGTTGCCGTGGCGGACGGCATCGCTGCCGCTGGCGCGCGCCTGGCGCAGCAGCGGGCGCTTGATGATGCGGAAATCTTCGGCCACGCCGCTGCGCCCGCCGTCGTGCGTCAGCATGCCTTGCTCCTGCAGCCGGGCCAGGTTCAGTTCCCGGTAACGCGGCGACAGTTGCGCCGCTGCCAGCGCAGCCGCTGCGCCCTGGTCCCCGGCAGCGTAATGTACGCCGCTCTCGGCCACGCCCAGGATGTGCGGCTCCTGCATGCCGTTAAGACTGTCCTTGCTGCTCATCGTCGCTCCCGTGGCGTGGTCTAGAATTTGAGCTGCACGGCCGTCATGATGCCGCCGTACAGCACGAACAGGCTGCCCAGGCAGGCGCCGAAGGCGTAGCGGGCGCGGCGCCGGCGCACCTGCTGCAGCGCGGTCCAGTTCATCGATACCGTGCCTAGCACGTTCAAGCCGGTGGCATCGCGCAGTTCGGCCGGGCTGAGGAAGGTGGGGCGTACCTGGCTGATCAGGAGGGCGGCGGCGATGCCGGCCACCAGCGCCGCGCCCAGCGCCGCGCTGAACAACAGCGCGCGGTTCGGGCCGATGGGCTTGTATTGCACGGTGGGCGGATCGATGATCTTGAAGGCCATCATGTCGGTGGTGGAACTGAGTTCGCCCGACAGCTTGGCCGCTTCGCGCCGGCCGATCAGCTTTTCATAGTTTTCCTTATTGATGACGTAGTCGCGGTTCAGTTGCGCCAGTTGCGACTCCACCTCGGGCACGGCATTGCTTTGCGCCAGCAATCGCGCGTTGCGCGCGCCATATTCCTGCACGCGGGCGCGGATGGCGGCCACCTTGGCATCCGCATCCGTCAGCGCCACCTTCAATTGCTGCAGCATGGGGCTGTAATTCTTGCCCGGATCGCCGGACGCCGCCTTGAGCTTGCTTTCCTCTATCTTGCGCTGTTCCAGCTGGGCGACCAGGCGTTTCGAGGCGATGATGTCGGGATGCAATTCCGTAAATTGCATGCGCAGGCTGTCGAGGTTCTTGTTGAGCGAGGCGATGCGCTCGTCGAGCTCGGGATTGGTGATGCCCGCCGCGCTCGGTTCCAGGTCCAGCACCGGCTCGTCGCCTTCGATCTGGCTCTGGATCGCCTTGCGCGACTGTTCCGCCTCGAGCAGTTCCAGCCTGGCATTGTTCAGGCTATCGGACGACATCAGCAGCTGGCTGCCATAGTCGATGCCCTGGCGCGGCAGCAGCAGGTTGTTGCGCAGCTTGAATTCCTTCACCAGGTTTTCCGCCGCGCTGAGCTTGTCCTCGTAATTCTTGATCTGTTCGTCGATGAATTGCACGGCCTTCTGCGAATCGCCTTTCTTGCCCTGGAAACTGCCTTCGACAAAAATGGTCAGCAGGCTTTGCACCACGTCGCGCACCAGTTTCGGGTCGCGCCCGCTGTAGCTGATGGTGTAGATGTCGAAGGCATTCGTGCCGGTAATCTTGATGCGCCCCATCAATTCATCAAGCTGCGCCTCGTGTTCGCGCACGGTTTTCGAGCCCAGGTCGAGGTCGACCATGCGCATGACGCGCTCGACGTTGGGGCGGCTGAGCAGGGTGCGGCTCATGATGGCCACCTGCTGCTCCGCGTTGGGCACGCTGGTCATGCCGGACAGCAAGGGCTTGAGGATGGTTTGCGTATCGACAAACACGCGCGCCCTGGTTTGATAGTCGTCGGGCAGGCTGATGACCTTGATGAAACCGGTAATGGCCACCAGCCATGCCACCAGCAACGCATGCCAGCGGTATTTCCAGATGCCTTTCAGGCTGGAAAGCAGTTGCTGTAGCAATTCCTCCATGGCGCTTCCTTCAGGTGACGGTGCTTGGCGGGGGCGGCGGCGCGGAAAGCGACGTTGCGATGCAGTTGTTGCTTGTTGCTTGTTGAGCAAAGTATAGGGCGCCTGTTGGGCAAGATTTCCCAAGATGATTGCTTCTTGATACGCCTCAAGGTTCACTTGCCGTGTTTTCATAATCATAGGAAGTTGGCGGCCCAGGCTGCTTCTGCGCGGCCGGCGGTTTGACGTGCCGCCCTACGCGCCACCCGACGCGCCATCGACTCGAAGAGGCCCAGCATGAATCTGTTTCGCCGTGCATTCGTATTCAACACGCTGGCCGTGGCGGCCACGGCCAGCCTGCTGGGCGCCTGCCGCTCGCGCCTCCCGCTGGCGCCCGCCGACGACAGCGCGCCCATGCACGACTATCTGATCGGGCCGGGCGACTCCGTCAACATCATCGTCTGGCGCAATCCGGAAGTGTCGCTGACGGTGGCCGTGCGGCCCGATGGCAAGATCACCACGCCGCTGGTGGAAGACCTGGTGGCCAGCGGCAGGACCTCGACCCAGCTGGCGCGCGATATCGAACAGGCCTTGAGCAAGTTCATCCAGCAGCCCGTGGTGACGGTCATCGTGACGAATTTCTCGGGGCCGTATGGCGAGCAGATCCGTGTCATTGGCGAGGCGGCCAAGCCGCAGGCGCTGCCATATCGGCTGGGCATGTCGCTGATGGACGTGCTGATCGCCGTGGGCGGCATCACCGATTTTGCCGCCGGCAACAAGGCCAGCATCATCCGCATGCGCGAAGGCAGCCAGCAGCAACTGCGCGTGCGGCTCGACGATTTATTGAAAGACGGCGATATTTCGGCCAACGTCATGATGCGGCCCGGCGATGTCCTGTTGATACCGGAGAGTTTTTTCTAGTCAGCACGCCAGAGCGTTCAAGGCAGCACTTTGTGTGTTGCTTTGTACTTTTTGGCAAATTTCATGGTGTTGTTTTGCTATTAAATAAGATATTTCTTCTGTTTTTTTAGTCATCGCGGGAACTTCTTCAGTTTTGATCTTGTCACAAGACATTGGCTTCAGTCCGTCTCGACGGCAGCCGATTACGTGAGGACACGATGACTTTTGAAGATGAACCTATTATTTCCTTCGACACCCCGGCCGGTTTCAGCAACCTGCTGGTGGGCGAGGGGACGATCGACCCGGCCATGGAGCACGAGCTCGATCTGCAGCGCTTTCATATCCGCATGGCCAATTCGCGCGGACGGCGCGAAGCGGCCAGCTTGCTGATCCGCAAGATGTACGGCTGGCGCGGCTATGCCGTCGACCCCGCCGTCGCCCATGCGCTGAACAAAATCACCCTGTTTGCGGAAACGGTCGGCACCACCGTCGGCACCATGACGCTTTGCCTGGACGATCACGAGGCGGGCTTGCCAGCCGATGAAAACTTCCGCGACAAGCTCGACCTGCTGCGCGCCGAGGGCCGGCGCCTGTGCGAACCGTCGCGCCTGGCCATCGACAAGGGCGTCAGCAAGCGCGTGTTTGCGGCGCTGATTCATATTTCTTATATCTATGCCCACAATATCCATGGCTTTACTGATTATGTGATTGAAGTCAATCCGCGCCACGTCGTGTTTTACAAGCGCATGCTGGGTTTTCGCGACTTCGGTGGCGAACGCGAGTGTACGCGCGTGGGGGCGCCGGCCGTGCTGCTACGGCTCGATCTCGACTACATGGGGGCGCAGATCCGCAAGTATGGCGGCTTGATGGAGCAACATGGGGGAGAGCGCTCGTTTTACCCCTTTTTTTTTCCGACATGGGATGAACCGGGCATGACCGAGCGCTTGCGCCAGGGGCGCGATTGAACGCTTGTTGATTGAACGCTTATTTATTTTTTCAGCAAGATGGCTTGCATGTAGTTGCCCGGAATCGCATAGGTGATGCCGCTGGGCGCGCTGATGGCTGTCTCCTTGAGGCCTTTCAGATACACCATGTTGACGATGCCGTAGACCAGCCCCGTCGCGGGGTCGAACAAAGGGCTGCCGCTGCTGCCCGGATATGCCGTCGCGTCCAGCTGGAATACAGTGTAGGGCGACTTTTGCAGCTGCGCCAGACGGCGGGTGTCGAGCCGCTGCGCGTTTTCACTGGGCATCACCACCGGCGTCAGCGAAGACACGGTGGCGCGGTGCGTCACGTGGTGCAAACCGAGCAGCATGCCTAGCGGAAAACCCGTGAAGGCCATGGCCTGGCCTTCGCGCACCGTGGCCGCATCGCCCAGCGCCAAGGCCGGCAGCGGCGCGCCCGTCAGGCGCAGCAGGGCCAGGTCGTGTTCGGTGTCGATCGACTCCACCTTGGCGGGGCGAAATTGCGCCGTCTCGCCCTGGCCCGTGAGGATGCCGATGACCTCGTTCGGATTCGCGTCCAGCAGTTTCTCGATCACATGGGCGCAGGTCAGCACGCTCAAGCCATCACCGGCCACGAAACCCGTGCCGATGAAATTCATGGGCGGCGTGCGCGTCTTGAGCACGCTGCCCACGCCGACGATGGACGGCTTGACGCGGGCGATCGCTTGCGCCAGCGATGCATCGGCGCGGCATGGCGCGGCGGCCAGGCCAAGGCCAAGGCCAAGGCAGAACAGCAGCGCGGGCAGGAAGACTTTCATGGCGGCGACCTTTCGGCAGGGTGGGAAGAAGAGGGCGGAAGGGGCTGCAGCAGCGCGCACAGCAGCATCAGAT
Organism: Janthinobacterium woesei; assembly: GCF_051380875.1. Lineage (NCBI taxonomy): Bacteria > Pseudomonadati > Pseudomonadota > Betaproteobacteria > Burkholderiales > Oxalobacteraceae > Janthinobacterium > Janthinobacterium woesei. The sequence continues at coordinate 67,514 of NZ_JBNYXW010000019.1, read as the reverse complement.
AGGCCAGCAGGGCCAGGCGCGGCACGTCGAGCAGGCTGTCGAACAGGCCGACGACGAGAAAGCCTGCCATTGCGCCGCCGCAGGCCAGCACGCCAGCCTGGCCCAGTGGGCCATGCCTGGCGCAGCGCAGCAGGCGCAGAGCTGCCAGGCTGAGCAGGCCCAGCATGGCCAGCGCACCGCACCAGCCCGTTTCCACCAGCAATTGCAGCGCCAGGTTCTTGATATGCCACGGCAAGTGATGGTGGTCGCTGCTGAAAAACCAGTAGTTATTTGCCTGCGTAAATTGGCCATTGGCGATCAATTCCTCGCCGCCGGACGCGCGCAGGCTGAGATTGTCGATATCGACCACGGACGAGTTGGCCGTGCCGCTCGCTGCCAGTTCAAGCTGCACGGGGGGGCGCAGCAGCCAGGCGCCCGATCCCAGCGGACCGCTGTCGAACTGTACCTGGTAGTGCTGCCAGGCTGCGGCGGGCGTGCCCGGATGGACAGCCGCGTTCGCGCGCAGGCGCAGCGGGGCATTGATGCAATTTTGTGCATACAGCAACTGGCGCTGGCACAAGCGCACCAGCAGCACGGGCATGGGCATGGGCATGGCAGCGTCGCGGCGCGCATCGAGCGCGAGGCTGTAGCGCGTGCCGGGCTGCACGGGCAGCCGTTGCAGCAAGCGCAGCAGCTCGCCATAACCGGCGCTGTAGCCGGGGCTGGCCAGGCGCACATACCGATTGGGTGGATTAGGCGGATTAGTCGGATTGGGCAGATCAGGCAGATCGCCTGGATTGCCGCCTTCATCGGCGTAGGAGATGCTGGCCGGCACATCGCGCACGGGATTGTGCCAGTAATACGTGGCGGGAAAGCTGCCCAGGCCCATGCCGAACAGGCGGCTGCCCCAGTCGGCCGGCTGCATGGCCAGCACTTGGCGCCAATGGCGCAAGCGGCCCTGCAAGTCGCCCGCGCTGGTGGCGAAACGTTCCGTGGCGTAATAACTGGCCGAGACGGGGATGGCCAGCAGCAAGACGATGCTGGCCGCGCCCGCGATGCCCAGGCTGGACCGGTCCAGCCGCCACAGCGGCGCTCGCCTGCGGCCGTTGCACAGCATCAGCATGGCCAGCAGCACGACCAGGCCGGCGGGCAACAAGGCTTTGCTGCCCGCCCAATGCCAGCCTATCCAGGCGAGATTGCAGGCGAGCAAGGTCCACGCCATCATGGCCACGCCCAGGCGCGCCGGACTATGCTCGGCTGCGGTGCCGGGCAGCAGCACGGCCGCCAGCAGCAGGGCCGCCAGCAGGAACAAGAAATACGGCCCTTTCAGCCAGCCGGCGGCCAGGTGTGCGGCTGGCTCGGGCCACCAGCTGGCCAGCACCGCTTGCAGGCACAGGGCGCACAGCACGCTGGCCGGCGCCAAACGCCACGGCAGGGGCCGCGCCGCCAGCACGAAGGTTGCACCCAGCAGCACAAAGGCGGCCAGCAAGCCCCGGTAGCCGGCCAGGCTGAACATATATAAGAGCAATGCCGCACCCAGGCTGGCCAGCAGCAGGACCGGCACCAGCCTGCGCAACGGCAGCTGGCCAGATTGCGGCGTGCGCCGGCTCGCAGCGAGCACCTGCCAGAAAACCAGCAGCGCGGCCGCCAGCAGGGCTGCGTACAGGCCGCGCGAAAACGTGCTGAATGCCGCATGCAGGCCCAGGGCCAGCAGCAGCAAGGCCAGCGCAATGTGCCAGCGGCTGTGGGCGCGTGCCAGCCACAGGGCGGCAAACGGCAGGCTCAGGGCCAGATAGCCGTCGAGGGCGGCGCCGCCCGTATGCATGGCGGAAAACGGCGCCGTGGTGCGGTAGTCGCTGGACATGTTCAACAGGCCGGGAAACACGGCCCGCTCCCACAGGGTGAACAGGGCCACCATGGCCAGTCCCGCCAGCATGCCCGGCAGCGCATAACGGCGCACGCCATCGGTGCCCGCGTCGCGTCGCAGCAGCGGCAGCAGCAGCATGCTCCAGGCCCAGGCTTTGCCCAGGCGCAAGCTGTTATAGGCGCTGAGATAATTGTCCCAGGCATTTACGTCCAGGGGCGGCAGCGGCAGCAGGCCGCGCAGCAGTGCCACCAGCCAAGCCAGGCTGCACAGCAGCAGGCAAGCGCGGGCGGCAGGCGACAGCCGCGCCGCCGCCGGCTGGACCGGGCCGCCCAGGCGCCAGTAGCCGCAGGCCACCGTCAGCAACAGCAGCACGTCGATTTCTTCGAGGAAGAACCAGCCCGTCCAAGGCGCCAGGTCGAGCACGGGCAGCAGCGCCGGCACGCAGAACAGCCAGCAGGCGGGGCGCCAGCACAGCAGCAAAAAATACGCCGGCAGCAGGGCGGCAAACAGCAGGCCTGGCCAGCCGTGGCCGAGCGGGTAGTGGCGCAAAGCCAGCACGCAGGCCGCGCCCGCCACCAGGGCCAGCGGCCGCGCCGCGAGGCTGGGCATGGCCGCGTGCGCTGCCATGGCCTAGAGCTGGCTCAGCAAGGCCTGCGCTTCGGCCCGCTGCGGAAAGTCCTTGTTGGCGGCGAGCAATTGTTCCAGCCGTTTGCGCGCGGCCCCCTTGTCGCCCGACCTGGCCAGCGCCACGCTCAGGTGGTACGCGATTTCAGGTGATGCCGGCGCCAGTCCCGCCGCCTGGCGCAGCAGTGCCGTAGCGCGCTTCAGGTCGCCTTGCTGCAGCACGATCCAGCCCAGGGTGTCGAGCACGGCGGGATTCTCAGGCGCCAGTTTGAGTGCCTGCTCGGCCGTCGCCTGCGCGCGCGGGTCCTTCTCTTGCAGATAGGCCCAGGCCAGGTCGTTCAGCGCCACCAGGTTGCCCGCATCCCTGGCAACGATGTGCTGGAAGTGCTCGATGGCGGCGAGGTATTGTTTGGCCACTAGTTGGGTACCGGCCAAATACGTTCGCGTGGGCAAGTCGTCGGGATGGTCTTTCAGCCAGGCCGCCATGCGCGCCTCCGCTACGCGCGCCTGTCCCGACGCTTGCAAGGCGCGGTACAGCTGCACTTGCAGGGGACCGATCTTGCTGATTTGAAATGCCTGTTCGTACAGCTTGACGGCTTGCTGCGGCAGTTTTTGTTCCATCAGCACGTCGCCCTCTAGCTTGTAGCCGGCCGCCAGCTTGGGCTGCTGTTGCTGTACCTGCCGGGCCACGGCCAGTGCTTCGCGCTGGCGGTTCAAGCTTAGCAGCATGGCCACTTCGATCACCCTGGCGTCGAGCAAAGTGGGGTCGAGCACTTGCGCCCGCTTGACCGCTTGCAGCGCGCTGGCATGCTCGCCCAGCGCCAGGTGCAGGCTGGCGATGCGCATCTGCAAGGGCGCCGAGGTCGATTGTATGCTGGCCAGCCTGGTGTAGCTGTCGAGCGCGGCCGGCGCCTCGCCGGCGCTGTACTCCACCTGCGCGCGCAGGGCCAGCGCGTCGGCGTCGCCCGGGTGACCCATCTGCAAGGCGCGCGCCAGTTCCAGCGCTTTCCCGGGCGCCCCCGTTTTCAGGTAAAAATTACTCAGCAGCAGGGCTGGCGCGACGGCATCGGGATTGTCCCGCTGCGAGCGCTCCAGCCAGCGTTGCGCTTCGTCCGTCTTGCCCTGCGAGGCGGCCAGCTTGGCCAGGGCCGCGCCCAACTCGGCATTTTTCGGCGCTTTCGCCAGCGCCCGCTCGAAGCGCTGGCGCGCCTGCTCGGGTTTTTTCTCGGCCAGGTCGATCTGCGCCAGGTTGTTCAGTGCCGGCAAGTACAAGGGATCGATGCCGAGTGCCTGCTCGAAACTGGCGCGCGCGGCCGGCAAATCGCGCAAGGCCAGGTAGACGCCGCCTTTCAGGTTCAGCAGCAGGGGATTCGTGCCTTTCTGTTGTTTTTCCAGCATGAGCACGCTGGCCAGGGCCTTGTCGTTCTGCCCGTTGCGCAGCAAGGTCATCACCAGCATGGTGCCCGCTTGCGGCGTGCTCTTGTCGAGCATGCTGGCCCTTTCCAGCTCATCGATGGCGCGGCTGTGTTCGCCCATGCCCAGGCGGCTGATGCCCAGCGCCGCATGCAGCTTGGCCGTGTCTGGCGCCAAGCCGCTGGCCTTTTCAAAGTAGCTCGTGGCCTTGTCGTAGTGGCGCGCGCGCAAATGCGCTTCGCCCACCAGCGACAGCAATTCCACGTCGTCGGGAAAGGCGGCCAGCACGGGCGCCAGCAGGTCGATGGCAGCGTCGGTCTTGCCGCGCATCAATTCGATCGAGGCCATCATCTTGACGGCATATAAATGCCGGGGGTACACGGCCAAAAAGCGCTGCAGATAGTTTTCCGCCTGTTGCGGCGAACCGAGCGCCAGCTGCACGGCGCCGGCCAGCAGGATCGACGGCATGTGCTCGGGCGCCGCCTTGAGTACCAGCTGCAAGGCTTGCAGCGCCGCCTTGTTCTTGCCCTGGCGAAAATCGAGCAGCGCCTGCGCCTGCAGCAGGCCCAGGCTGTTGGGCGCCGACTTGCGCGCCGTGGCCAGCTGGGCGGCCGCCTGCGCAAAGCGGCTTTGCTCGATGTCGAGGTTGGCCAGGTCGATATGCGCCTGGGTATTGTCGGGTTTTAACTTGAGAATCTGCATGTAGGCCAGCCGCGCCAGGTCGTTCTTGCCTTGCAGGCGCTGCAGGTCGCCCTGCAGGCGCAAGGCGTCGAGGTTGGCGGGTGCGCTTGTCAACGCCTGCGCCAGCAGCAGCTCGGCGGCCGTCACTTGCTGTTCCAGCGCGGCGATGCGCGCCAGGCCCATCAGCGCCTCCACCTGGCCAGGATGATCGGCCAGCATGCGCGCAAACAGGCTGCGTGCTTCCTCTGGCCGGCCCAGAGCCAGCAGGGCGTCGCCGCGCAGGGCCAGCATGCTGGGGGGCAGCGCGGCATCGTCGGCGATCTCGGCCAGCACCTTGTCGAACTGGCCCAGCATCAGCCAGGACTTGCCCAGCAGGGGCATCACTTGCTGCGGTGGCAATCGCAGCGATTTTGCCTTGCGCAACTCTTTCTCAGCCGACAGCGCTTCGCCCGTGTCGATATAAATGCTGCCCAGCAGCAACCGCGCAGCGGCGTTCTCCGGGTCTTTTTGCAGCAGGTTCTTCAGCTCGATGATGGCGGCGCGCGCCTCGCCCTTCTGGCGGTACTGCTGCGCGTCGACCAGCAGGCTGTCGCTGCCGTGCGTGCCGTGGCAAGCCGTCAGCAAGGGCAGCAGCAGGGCGCAGCACAGCGCGCTGGCAGGTACGCCGGGGAAAGAGTGGAGGAGCGGACGCAAAAGGGGACGCAAAAGACGATGGGCCATGGAATTCTCCGGTAGCGGCGTGCAGGATAGGCACGATCGGCAAGGTCTAGCTTAAAAAGATGGCAGCCGGCCTCCTTGATTGCGCTCAACAGGCCGTTGATTGTTGGCGTCCATGGCCGTGCGCACTCCGTGTTTCTTGTTCCTGCTCAAGAAAGGCCGGACTGGCGACCGTAGAATTTCCTGGACGGCGCCAGTCAGGCCGCAACCATTCGGAGCACATTCTATGGATAGCAGCGTGGACAGCAGCGGCAGCGTGGTAGCGGTAGTGGGACTCGGTTATGTGGGCTTGCAGCTGGCAGTCGCGTTTGGCACGCGCCAGCGCACCATCGGCTTTGACTTGTCGGCGCGCAAGGTCGAGAGCTACCGGCGGCATATCGACCCGACTGGCGAAGTCAGTCATGAACAGATGCTGGCCGCGCAGTGGCTCAGTGTCGGTTGCGATCCTGCCGCGCTGGAACAGGCCGATTTCATCGTCGTGGCCGTGCCCACGCCCGTCGACAGCGCGCACAATCCCGATTTTTCAGCCCTGGCCGGCGCCAGCGCGGCCGTCGGACGCCATATGCGGCGCGGCGCCATCGTCATCTATGAGTCGACCGTGTATCCGGGCGCCACCGAGGAAATCTGCATTCCCATCCTGGAGCAGCATTCGGGCTTGCGCTGGAAGGAAGGCTTCCATGTGGGCTTTTCGCCCGAACGCATCAACCCTGGCGACAAGGCGCACACCTTGCACACCATCCGCAAGGTGGTGTCGGGCGACGATGGCGCCACCCTGGAGAAGGTGGCGGCGCTGTACGAAGGCGTGGTCGAGGCCGGCGTGCACCGGGCCTCGAGCATCCGCGTGGCCGAAGCGGCCAAGGTCATCGAAAACACGCAGCGCGACCTCAATATTGCGCTGATGAACGAACTGGCCATCATTTTTGACCGCATCGGCATCGACACGCTGGAAGTGCTGCAGGTGGCTGGCACCAAATGGAATTTTCTGCCGTTTCGTCCCGGCCTGGTGGGCGGCCACTGCATCGGCGTCGACCCCTATTACCTGACGCACAAGGCGGAAATGCTGGGCTACCATCCGCACGTGATCCTGGCCGGGCGCCGCATCAATGACGGCATGGCCAAGTTCGTGGCGGAAAAGACCATCAAGGAAATGGTGCGTGCCGGCTTCAAGCTCAAGGGCGCGCATGTGAACGTGCTGGGCCTGACCTTCAAGGAAAATTGCCCGGACTTGCGCAATTCGAAAGTGGTCGACATGATCCACGAGCTGCAATCGTACGGCGTGCAGGTGCATGTGCACGATCCCGTCGCCGACGGGCGCGAAGCGCTGGAAGAATACGGCTTGACGCTGGAGAGCTGGGAGCAGCTGCCGCAGGCCGAAGCCATCGTCAGCGCCGTGTGCCATCAGGCGCTGCTGGCCCGCCCACTGGCCGACTTCCAGTCCAAGGTGCTGGAAAATGGCTGTTTCATCGACATCAAGTCGCATTTCGACCCCCGCCCATTGCAAGCTGGCGGCCTGAACGTGTGGCGGCTGTGATGGCGCCCGACGCTGGCAAGGCTGCTTCGGGCTCAGTACAGAACGGCGCGCGCGCCGACGCAGTGCCGGCTCAGAAGGATGGCGCACCTTCGGACGCAGCGATGCGGCCAAACGATGGCACACGCCCTGACGCAGCGATGCGTCCGGCCGCAGAGGAAAGCGCTTACGCCCAGGCTTGCGCACAGCTGGCGCAAGCGCCGCGCCGCTGGCTGGTGACGGGCGTGGCCGGCTTTATCGGTTCGCATTTGCTGGAAACCCTGCTCAAGCTGGGGCAGGAAGTGCGCGGCCTGGACAATTTCATGACGGGCCACCGGCACAATCTGGCGCTGGTGCGCGCCAGCGTGGGCGAACAGGCGTGGCGGCGCTTCACCTTCATCGAAGGCGATATCCGCGATCCGCAAGCCTGCGCGCGCGCCTGCGGCGGGGCGCTGGGTGCCGTGAATGCCGCCGATGTTGCTGATGTTGCCCATGCTGGCAGCGTGGATAGCGTGGCTAGCACCAATGGCGGTGACGGCGGTGACGCGCCTGGCGATACGCATCCTACCCATGCTACTGATACAGGTGACAGGGTCGACTATGTGCTGCACCAGGCCGCGCTGGGGTCCGTGTCCCGCTCGCTGGACGAGCCGCTGCTGTGCCATGCCGTCAATGTCAGCGGTTTTCTCAACCTGCTGGACGCCGCCCGCGCCGCTGGCGTGCGGCGCTTCGTGTATGCCGCTTCCAGCGCCACCTATGGCGACCATCCGGCCTTGCCGAAAGTGGAACAGCACATCGGCGCGCCCCTGTCGCCGTATGCCTTGAGCAAATATGTCAATGAACTGTACGCGCAAGTGTACGCGCGCTGCTACGCCACGCAAACCGTGGGGTTGCGCTACTTCAATGTCTTCGGCCCCCGGCAAGACCCGCTGGGCGCCTACGCCGCCGTGATACCGCGCTGGATCGCGGCCATGCTGGACAAGCAGCCCGTGCAGATCCACGGCGACGGCGCCACCAGCCGCGACTTTTGCTTCGTCCACAATGCCGTGCAAGCCAATATCCTGGCCGCCACCTGCGCCAACCCGCTAGCCGTCAACCAGGTCTATAACGTGGCCGTCAATGCGCGCACCAGCCTGACGCAGCTGCACGCCAGCATGCAGCAGATGCTGCTTGCCTCCCATCCGCACCACTTGCCGCAGGCGCCTGAATACGGCGACTTCCGCGCCGGCGACGTGCGCCATTCACAGGCGGACATCGCCAAGGCGGCCCGCTTGCTGGGTTATGCCCCTACGCACGACCTGGCGCAAGGCTTGCGGGAGACCATCGCCTGGTACGTGGCGCAAGCCTGCCGCGCGTGACGGTTGCGTGACGATGGCGTGAGGGCGGCGTTGGCGGGCAGGACTTGCCCGATGACGCCGCCAAAGGTGCCGCACCACGGACGCAGGCGTTGTTCAGCCACATAAGCGGCCATGCCGAGTGGCCATGGTGCGCACGAAACCTGCGCTGGCCTTCGCCATCAAGCCCATCAGGCGCCGCGTCCGCTGCGTCCGCCGCCTCGTCGCCTGCAGCTGCATCGTTCTAGGTGCCTAGGCTCGTCATCGTGACCTCATTGCTGGAGCAGCCCCTTTTCTCAGTTCGTCGATCCAGTATACGGCGCAGCCCCTGTCTGCACCGCTGATCTCGCTCAAGCTTGAGAACGGAACTATTTCCAACGCCTTTAGCACAGGGCGCGCCCGGTATGCCAGCGCCAGCGCAGTTTAATCCAGATCAATACCGCGCACCGTGGCGTACCCACACTGGATATTCCGAGCGACCTATGAGGAGAACATGATGTTTGGCAATGACAATGGTTTCAGCGCCCCACCGGGCAGCGCTGGCGGGGGGCAAACTGCAGACGATGAAGAGGCGGTCAATCAGTTCGCCGTGCCTGGCGAGGACGGTGGCATGATCGAGAGCGCGTCCGCATCGGACGTGCCCGAGGCCTTGAGTGGCGTCAGCATGGAATTGCTGGAAATTAAGCGCAGCATCGAAGACGGCATGCGCCAGGCTATTTCACAGGCGCGCGGCGTGCGCGCGGCAGATGCCTTCAGCGATGGGGGCAATATCCAGGGCGTGTCCATCGGCCTGGGCGAGGGAGCCAGCGACAGTTCGTCCGGCGAACCGGGCATGCCGGCGCTGACCCTGTATGTCGCCGAGCCAACCTCCGTCGACCGTGCCAAGGCCGCCATCGTGGGCGCCATGGGCTTGCGCGCCGTGGCCAGCGACAATGTGCCCGTGAATATCGTCGTCACGGGCTTGATCGACGCCCAGCCCCACCGTTTCCGTTTGCGTCCGGCACCGGGCGGCGTCTCGGTCGGACATTTCCGCATCACGGCTGGCTCCATCGGCTGCCTGGCCGTGGGCCGCAGCGCGCCGCGCAACAGCCGCTTGATGATACTGAGTAATAATCACGTGCTGGCCAATTCCAACAGCGCCGTGTTCAACGATTGCATTGTGCAGCCCGGCCCCATCGATGGCGGCCGCTGCCCGCAAGACCAGGTCGCCGTGCTGGAACGCTTCGTGCCCATCAATTTCAGCGGCGGCGTCAATTTTGTCGATTGCGCCACCGGCTGGGCCTGGCCAGACCGGGTGCGGCCCGAACTGGTCTATCTGAGCGGCGGCATGCCCGCGTATTTCCGCATCAGCAATGCGCTGGTGGCGCCCTCGCTGGGCATGCTGGTGGGAAAATCGGGACGCACCACGCAATTGACGCAGGGGCGCATCACGGGCCTGGGCGCCACCATCAACGTCAATTACGGCAGCGGCAGGATCGCGCTGTTCCAGGACCAGATCGCCATCACGGGCGTGAGCGGCGCGTTCAGCGCGGGCGGCGACTCTGGCTCGTCCATCTGGACCTGGAATCAGCAGCGCAATCCCGTCGGCCTGCTGTTTGCCGGTGGCGGCAATATCACGTTTGCCAACCAGATGCGCCGCGTGGTGGTGGCGCTCGACATCAAGCTGTACACATGAAGTATGGGGTCCGGCGGCGCGATGCGCGCCTTGCACTGCGCCGCCTTTTGCACGATGATGATATGGTCAGCAATAGATGCCGCACATGGCTCTGCCCGGCAAGCGGGCGTCGAGGCGCCGGGTTGCCGCGTGTATCATCGATAGCATCAGGAGGGTTTGTCATGTCAAACAGTAAATTCATGCAGTCGCCATCGGCCATCTTCGAAGATGCCGCCATGTCTTATCTGCCCGATGGCACCAGCGATCAAGGCGCGCCTGGCGCCAGCCTTGGCCAACCGGCTCAGCCGCTGCCACAGGGCCTGCTGGAAGCGGCAAAACGGCGCAACGAGCGCTCCTTGCTGGCCATCGACGGCGTCGAAGGCGTCAGCCTGGGGCAAACGGCCGTCGGCAAGGAAGCCATCGTGCTGTACCTGCGCGACGCATCTGTCAAGCGGCGCGTGCCGTCGCAAGTCGAGGGATATCCGGTAGAGACGAGTATCACGGGCCAGATCGATATCCAGCGCTAGTAGGCGCTGGCTGGCATATTGGCGCTGCGGCCGGCGCCTGCTGGCGTATTTTGCGGCCGTACTTTTGCGGGCATACTCTTGCTGCCATTCTCTTGCAAGCGAAAGAGGAAGGCCTGCTTGTGGGCCTTCCTTGCCTGTCTGGCTGCCGTGGGCGGCTTATTTGCTCAAGCGGGCTATTGCTTCGGCCACGCCCGCGCCATAGGCCGGGTCGCACAGGGTACAGTTGCCGATGTGGCGTTGCTTGACTTCATCGGACGCGCCCGAGATGGCGCGCGCCGTATTCTCGAACAGCACCTGCTGCTGTGCCGGAGCCATCAGCTGGAACAGGGCGCGCGGCTGCGAATAATAATCTTCGTCGACGCGGTGGTTCCAGTGATCGGCCGCACCTTCCAGGCTCAGGGGCGGTTCGCGGAAGTCGGGCTGCTCGGCCCATTCTTGCTCACTGTTCGGTTCATAGCCCAGGGTGCCGCCCTGGTTGCCGTCGACGCGCATCTGGCCGTCGCGGTGGTAGCTGTGGAACGGGCATTTCGGCGCGTTGACGGGAATGTGGCTGTGGTTGACGCCCAGGCGGTAGCGCTGCGCATCGCCATACGAGAACAAGCGGCCTTGCAGCATCTTGTCCGGCGAAAAGCTGATGCCGGGCACCACATTGGCCGGGTTGAAGGCGGCCTGCTCGACTTCGGCGAAGTGGTTGTCCGCATTGCGGGTCAGTTCCATCACGCCGACTTCGATCAGCGGATAGTCGCCGTGCGGCCACACTTTCGACAGGTCGAACGGGTTGATGTGATACGTGCCCGCGTCTTTTTCCGGCATGATCTGTACGAACAGGGTCCAACGCGGGAACTCCTTGTTTTCGATGCTGTCATACAAATCGCGGTGCGAGCTTTCGCGGTCCTTGCCGACCAATTCCGCGGCTTGCGCATCGGTCAGGTTTTCGATGCCTTGCTGGGTTTTAAAGGTGAACTTGACCCAGAAACGCTCGCTTTGCGCATTCAGGAAGCTGAAGGTATGGCTACCGAAGCCGTGCATGTGGCGGAAGCTGCGCGGCAAGCCCCGGTCGCTCATCACCACCGTCACCTGGTGCAGCGCTTCGGGCAGCGAAGTCCAGAAGTCCCAGTTACTGTTGGCGCTGCGCAAGCCAGTGCGCGGGTCGCGCTTGATGGCGTGATTCAGGTCGGGGAATTTCAGCGGGTCGCGCATAAAGAACACGGGCGTATTGTTGCCCACCAAGTCCCAATTGCCTTCTTCCGTATAGAATTTCAGGGCGAAACCGCGGATGTCGCGTTCCGCGTCCGCCGCGCCGCGTTCGCCGGCCACCGTGGAAAAGCGGGCAAACATCGGCGTTTTCTTGCCCACTTCGCCAAAAATCTTTGCCCGCGTATAGCGCGTGATGTCGTGCGTGACGGTAAATGTACCGTGCGCACCGGAACCCTTGGCATGCATGCGGCGTTCCGGGATGACTTCGCGGTCGAAGTGGGCCAGCTTTTCCAGGAACCACACATCTTGCAACAGGGCAGGGCCACGCGGGCCAGCCGTCTGGATGTTTTGATTGTCCACAACAGGTGCGCCAAAGGCGGTGGTCAGCTTTTTCATTGGACTCTTTCTTTATAGTGAGGTCAACGGACGAGCCCAGGTATCGACTCAAATACTGGCTGGGTTGAGTCGGCATGCAGTACGCACATGCGGCACTCACCGGGGCTGGTCCAGAGCAACAGATTTCTAAAAAGCAATTTCAGTGTAATCCATTTCGAGGCCGGCAGCAGCCCCGCCGCCTCCGAAGAAGCGGCGAATCTATCATAGCCTCTCGGCAATACTCTCCGCAACACGTTTGACGCCGCGCAAGGCCGCTCGCCACCGCTGCCATCTCAGCGGTATTTGGCCCAGTTCGCCCGCAGCCACGTCAGAACCGCCCCGTGGCCGCGTATCTCGGCCGGCAAGTGGCGCTGGATCAGTCGTTCGCATTTGAGCGCCGTCGCCAGGCTGCCGCCCGACCAGCTGTTGCAGCTGAACAGCACCTCGTACCATTCGTTGCGGTTCAGCAGCGCGCTGTCGGGCAGGTGGCGCTGCGCCGGGTCGTCGCCGGCCGCCGCGCCATCGGCATACACGAATTGCAGGTCGGACTTTTTCATGGGGCCACTTCGGGGATCTGTCATGCGTTGCCTCGCGATCAGCTTGCGCAAGGACGGCTTGTCCGTGCCCGCCCAGCGTATGCCTGTTGCGGGCGGAACATTCAACAATCCTGCCCGGCCTTGACCTGGCTTAAAACTTGTTCCAGTTGTTATGCCGGTGCTCGGTCGCTTCCTTCATCAGGTGGCCGGCGCGCAAGGCATCGTCCGCCTGCACCGTCATGGCCAGTTCCTGGATGGCGGGCGGGTATTCGTGGTGGGCTGCTTCTTCCAGCAAGGCACGGCCCTTGGCCAAGTCGCGCGCCACGCCGCGGCCTTCGCGGTAGGCGTTGTACAGCAAAAACATGGCGTGCGGGTTGCCCAGTTCGCCAGACTTTTCCAGCCAGCGCGCCGCCACTGCCGGGTCTTTCGGCACGCCTTCGCCATTTGCGGCCAGCAGTCCCAGCATCAGGGCCGCTTTTGCATGGCCTTGCTGCGCCGCTTGGCGATACCACGGCCATGCCTGGTCCGGCGTAGCTGGACGCAACATCTGGCCCAGTTCGAACGCCGCCTCCGTGTCGCCGGCGCGGGCCGCCTGCTCGAACAAGGTCAAGGCATCGGCGCGGCGCGCTGGACGGGACTGGTAAATGAGGGCCAGTTCGCGCTCGGCGACGGGCATGTCCTTGTTGGCCCAGCTGCGCACACGGCGCTCGGCCTTGTGGTCGCCCGCCTGGCGCGCGTGCATGGCGACGGCTTCGATTTCTGCCGCCGTGGGCGGCGGCGAGGACTGGCAGGCCGCCAGCGCGGTAGCGAGCACGATGGCGGGCAGGGAGAGAGCATGTTTCATCCTGATCACTTTCAAGAAAGACAGGCCGGAACAGTCGTAATCCCGGCCCGCAGAGCTATTAACGCAACTTATTTGCTGAGATCGATGCGGTACTTGGCAAAGCCGCTCGCGTCGAGCCCGCCTTCGGACGCCACGTTGGCGATGCCGCCGCTTTGCGCCAGCGCCAGGTGGCCCGGTGCCGAGCGCAGGATCACGGGGCCGGCCGTGGCAGTCTTGACGAAGCTCCAGCTGCGCGCACTGCCGTTGTTGGCAAGAGTCACCTTGCCGCCCTTGGTGCTCAGCGACGCCAGGTAATTGCTGACCACGGCCTGGTTGGCGTCCGGCGACTTGATGATGGTCTTGCTGCCGTCGATGCCAGGCACGGCGCCGCCGCCGCCGGCGCGGTAGTCGTTGGTGGCAACGATGAAATCATCGCCATCGGCCACGGGCGCACCCTTGTACGTGAGGTTGACGATGCGGCTGCCAGCCACTTTCGTCACGTCGATCTGGTACGTCAGCGCATTGTTTTCCGCGTAAAACACGTCATAGTTGTAAATCGTGCCATACGAGGGCACCAGATCCTGCTCGGCGGTATTGGCCGGGTTGATCTGGGCAAACTGCCTGGCCGACGTTTCCAGCCATGCCTTCAAGTCCGAACCCTTGATCTTCACGGCTTGCAGGTTGTTATTGCTATATAAATACAAATCGCCCGGATTGCGCACCTGCAAGCCAATCGGTGCGGCTGGCGTGGCGCCTGCGGCCACGTCCGTGAAGTCCGATGGTCCGTTGCGGCCCGCCTTGAATGGCGCGCTGCACGAAATGACGGGGATATTCTTGTAGCCCGACAAGGTAGCGTCCGTGCTGGTGGCGATGAAGTTCTTCACGTAGTCGAGCTGCGCCTGGTTCACCAGCTGGATGGCGCTGACGTCGCCCACCAGCGCGAAATAGGCGGACATCTCGAAGTCCGTGCTGATGCCCAGCGGCTGCTTGGCGTAGGCGATGGTGGCCGCGTGCTCGGTGGCGACCAGCGGCGCGATGGCCGGGTCGGCTTTCACCAGGGTCGTGCCATCCGTGTACTTGAAGCCGCGCGACTCGACCGTGGTCTTGGTCGGCTGCACCACCCATTTACCGCCCTGGTAAGCCATGGTCAATTTGATGATGCCCAGGCGGCGGCCCCAGCTTTGCGCCATGACGGTGGGCACGCCGTTGACGAAACCGTTATCGGCGTCGATCTTCGCGCTGGCCGGGAAGGCGGTAAACGAGGCGTCCAGCGCGGCGGCGCCCACTTCCTTGCCTTTCGGGAAGATCAAATGCGAGTGGCCGATCATCAGCGCGTCGATGCCCGTGCTGGTCAGGTGATAGCTGCCGTTTTCCATCTTCGGGCTGTAGGCGCTGGTGTCCAGGCCGCCATGCGACAGGGCCACGACGATGTCGGCGCCCTTGCTGCGCAGTTCCGGCACGTATTGCCTGGCCGCTTCCTGCACGCCCGTCACGCTAACCTTGCCGGCGAGCACTTTTTGATCCCATTCGAGGATTTGCGGCGGCACAAAGCTCAGCACGCCCACATTGATTTTCACATTGAGCTTGCTGCCGTCCGGCTTCACGGCCGTGAAGTCGCGCGGCAGCAAGGTGTAGGGCTGGAAGATGGGCTTGCCGCTGGCCACGCCGACGACGTTGCTCAGCACGGAAGGGAAGGTGGGCGCGCCGCAGTTGCCGGCCGGCTTGGCCACGCCGGGAATGCCGAAATCCGTGTTGGTGATCTGGCTCAGGTACGCCAGGCCGTAGTTGAATTCGTGGTTGCCCATGCCGCCCGCGTCGTACTTGAGCGCGTTCATGGCCTTGTGCACGGCCAGGGTGCCGGTACACGGCACGGGGGCGGCCACGGCCTGCAAGTCTGCCAGCAAGGTGCCCTGGATGACGTCGCCATCGTCGAGCAAGACATTGTTCGGATTTTCCGCGCGCGCCGCCTGGATCAGGGTGGACGTGCGTTCCAGTCCCAGGCTGGTGTCTTCGGCCAGCGCGTAGTAGTTATAGCTGAGCACATTCGAATGGATGTCCGTCGTTTCCAGCAACGCCACGGTGACCGTCGTGCCTTCCGGAATGACCAGCGCCGTCGTTGCACCACCGTTGCAGCCAGTTAAACCCACACTTGCCAGCGCCGCCAGCATGACCCAATTTGTTTTCATTACCGCCCTCGGAAAGATGCAAAGAACACAACTGTAACGCCGCCATATGACGCCGCGATGACAGCCGTGCAGGGCGCATGGATACGGCGTTGCGCGCAGGCAGCCACGGCCCTTGCCAGCCTGGCCGCAGCGATTTGTCCGAGCCGGGCGACCCCCGGCAGGCGTGGCGCCAGGCCCGCATCAAAGATTGCCGCACAAATGCAAGTGAGCTGCATTATAATTCAAAACGCAATACACTTGCATTTAAAGATAAGCCATCCATTGCCCCCTCTCCGACTCATCCAAAGGATTTCCATGACCCAGCGCACACTTCCCGTCACCGTCCTGTCCGGCTTTCTCGGCGCAGGCAAGACCACCTTGCTCAACCACATACTGCGCAATCGCGAAGGCAAGCGCGTGGCCGTCATCGTCAACGACATGAGCGAGGTCAATATCGACGCCTCGCTGGTCGGGGAGGGCGCCGAGGCGGCCGGCGCGGCCCTGTCGCGCACGGAAGAAAAACTGGTGGAAATGTCGAACGGCTGCATCTGCTGCACCCTGCGCGACGACCTGTTGCTGGAAGTGCGGCGCCTGGCCGCAGAAGAGCGTTTCGACTACCTGTTGATCGAATCAACGGGCGTGGGTGAGCCGATGCCCGTGGCCGCCACCTTCGACTTCGAGAACGAGCACGGCGACAGCCTGAACGACGTGGCGCGCATCGACTGCATGGTCACCGTGGTCGACTGCGCCAACTTGCTGGCCGATTTTCACAGCGAAGACAGCCTGGAGCAGCGCGGCGAAATCGCGGGCGAGGGCGACGACCGCCAGCTGGCCAACTTGCTCACCGAACAGATCGAGTTTGCCAATGTGATCGTCCTCAACAAGGTGGACATGGTGGCTGCCGACGAGCGCTTGCGCGTGCTGGCCATCCTCAAGGCGCTGAACCCGGGCGCGCGCATCATCGAGACGAACCAGTCCGTTGTGCCGCTGGACGCCATCCTCGGCACGAATCTGTTCAATCTGGAGCAGGCGGCAAGCATGCCTGGCTGGGCCCAGGAGCTGGCGGGCGCGCATACGCCGGAGACGCAAACCTACGGCATCGGCAGTTTCGTGTACCGGTCGAGAGAACCGTTCCATGCGCAACGCCTGCACGACTTCATCTCGCAACCGATCAAGGGAGTGCTGCGCAGCAAGGGTTATTTCTGGCTGGGCAGCCGCCCCGAATGGGTGGCCAGCCTGTCCGGCGCGGGCAAGCTGATGAATATCGAACCGGTGGGCCTGTGGTGGGCGTCCGTGCCGAAGGAGCGCTGGCCGACGGATGCCGAATCGCTGGCCGAAATGCATGCAGACTGGAGCGAGACCTACGGCGACCGCTACCAGGAAATCGTCTTCATCGGCCAGGACATGGACCAGGCCGCCATCGAGGCGAACCTGCAGAAATGTCAACTCAACGACACGGAAACGCGCAAGGGCATGGCGGCCTGGCGCACGCTGCCCGACCCTTTTCCCCAATGGCAGCGCATGGAAGAACTGGAAGACTAACCTTGAAGAGGAAAGCAGCATGACAGAATTGATCCCCGTCACCATCATCACGGGTTTTCTCGGCAGCGGGAAGACCACCTTGCTCAAGCGTATATTGCAGGGCGACCACGGCTACCGTATCGCCGTGATCGAAAATGAATTTGCCGCCGAAAGCATCGACCATGGCTTGCTGGTGCAGGACAGCAGCGAGCAGATCGTGGAAATGAACAATGGCTGCATCTGCTGCAGCGTGCGCGGCGACCTGATCCGCATCCTGGGTGAGTTGCAGGCCAAACGCGAGGCTGGCACCATCGCGTTCGACCACGTGATCATTGAAACGACGGGCCTGGCCGCGCCCGGTCCCGTGGCGCAAACGTTCTTTGCCGAACCGTCTGTCAGCGAGTTTTACATGCTCGACGCCATTTTGACGGTGATCGATGCGCGCCATGCGCAGCAGCAACTCACCATGCACAAGGAAGCGCAGGAGCAGGTGGGCTTTGCCGACCGCCTGCTGCTGTCGAAGACGGATTTAATCAGCAAGACCGAACTGGCCGCCCTGCGCCAGCGTTTGATCGCCATCAATTGCCGTGCCAGCATGCAAAAGGTCAGCTTTGGCAATGTGCCGCTGCGCGACATATTGAATATCCGTGGCTTCAACCTGAACGCCATCGTCGAGCTGGAACCGGATTTCCTCGGCGAATTGGGCCACCGACATGGCGACGGCGTGCAATCGTTCGTGTATCACCAGGCCCACGCCTTCGATTTGCTGCAGGTGGAAAACTTTCTCGATGCCGTGGTGCAGCTGATCGGCACCCAGCTGATGCGCTACAAGGGCATATTAAACATTGCTGACACGCCATGCCGCGCCGTCTTCCAGGGCGTGCATATGCTGATGGGCTCGGAACTGGGCGCACCGTGGCGCGACGGCGAGACGCGCGCCAGCAAGATGATTTTCATTGGCCGCGACTTGCCGCAGGATATGCTGATCCGCGGCCTGGACCGCTGCGTGGCCGTGGCGGGCGCGGCCAGCGCAGTCAATCGGGTGGCCGCATGAGCGTCATGGTGAACTTTAACTGGAATAAGGCATTAATTTACGTAAAATATTTATCAAGAGCTGCGAAGATCCGTCGTATTTTGCTGTGGCTCGGGTCGCATACAGCTGGGTGCGCGGAATGCTTACCCTCAAGATACTGCACCAGCTATACTGCACGCAGCGATGAAAAGGAGCATGATGAGCAAGCACGATGCACACTGTAGTTGTGGCCAACTGACCCTGAGCGCCGAGGCGGCGCCAGTACGCGTTTCGGTGTGTCACTGCCTGGCCTGCCAGAGACGCACCGGGAGTGCATTTGGGCAGCAGGCCAGATTCGCCCGGGAGGCCGTTTCCATTCGTGGCAATAGCACGCAATATGTGCGGATCGGTGATTCTGGCGGTAGTGTGACGTTTAGTTTTTGTCCTTGCTGCGGCGCGACCGTTTTCTTTGAGTTGAGTGGTTCGCCTGACGTTATTGCCATTCCTGTCGGCGCGTTCGGTGACCCGACATTCATGGCGCCATCGGTGTCGATTTTCAACCAGTATCAACATGGCTGGGTCGCGGTGCCTGAGACGATGCAAAGACTCGATTAGCGCACAGCTGACGAGGTAAATTGTCGCACGGCCCATCGTCGATTCATTCAATACGTCGAGGGTCTATGACGAGCATCACCTGGCGCTATTGCTCAGGTAATGTCAGATGCCGCTTATTTGCAGCGCGGGCACAGGCCCTTGATCAGGTAATCGACTTCGTCGCCGCTAAAACCTTCCGGCAAGGCCACGGGCGTGGGCAGCTTGACTTCGTTGAAGCAGGTGACGTTGGCGCATTTGGTGCACTGGAAATGCGCGTGCTCGTGCGCCTGGTGGCCGGCCCCGGCGCTGAAGCGCCATACCTGGTCGGCACCGGCGATGCGGTGCACCAGTTCATTTTCCGTCAGCCATTCCAGCACGCGGTACAGGGTGACGGAGTCGATATCGCTGTCCTGCGACAGCGCCTGCTGGATTTCATGGTGGGTCAGCGAACGGCTTTGCACCATTAAAAAATCGAGCACCTTCACGCGCGTCTTGGTGACGCGGGCGTTGGTGTTGCGGATCAGTGATTCGGCGTGCTGCGTAGAAGAAGATGTCAACATAATATGGCCTGCTTACGGGTGGACGGGCTGGCGGCGTGATCGCCGTGCCTTTGGCACCCTCATGGCCGTATCTTAGCATGCGTGCCGCGCCTCATGAAACCGCGTCATGGTTTGAACGTCCAATAGCGGCCCGCCACGGTATCGACGGGGTCGAGAAAGCGCTGGTCGGCGCGGGCATTGTTGCGTATCAAATAAAACATGTCGGACAGGGCCGAGCGCTTTTCCGCAAAATAGGAATGCTTGATGAAGCTGGTGTCGACCCCGGTCGCGTCGATGGTTTCCACGCCTGCCACGATCAGCATGCCGGCGCCGCTGTCGCCCGCGCGCGGGTAGCCGTGCACGGCTTTCGAGGCAGCCAGCGCCAAGTCTTGCGACGAGGCATACAGGGTGACGGGGTTGCGCGCGCCTGCCAGTTTCGGCGCGATATCGTGCTGGAAGATGGCGGCGTCGATGTCGGGCGCGGACAGGATGAGCTCGGTAATCTTTTGCGCCAGCAGCGGCTGCGCGGCCAGCAAGTCGGCCACGGCGCGCGCCAGGCCCCGGCTGCCCATGCTGTGGCCCACCAGATATACCTGCGCCGCTTGCGTGCTGGCGAGGAAATCGGCCAGGAAGGCCGTGAGGTGGGGCGTGCTCCACTCGATATTGTTTTCATCGATGGTGTAGCCGGCGATGTCGCCCTGCGATGGCCAGCTGTAGAAGACGGGCGCGCCGTCGAAGCCCAGGTCGTAGGCCATCTGCCCCGTGCGCCGCGCCGCGTCTTCAAACGTGACATTGAATCCGTGGACAAAGATGAACGCGCTCTTGCCGGCCGAGGCGCGCACCTGGGTTTTCACGGCGGCAAAAAAGTTGTCGCGGTCTTGCAGCTCGGCATCGAGCAAGACCACGTGCTTGGCCGGGTCTTCGCGAAATTCCAGGCGCCACAGCGATGGCGATTCCAGCTGGCCCATGCGATGGTCGCGCGGGATGCTGATGGCGCAGCTGCCATAGCTGAGCGGGCCGTCGTCCGGCCCCGTGCTGCGCTGGCCGCTGAAACGCTGGGCCGGCGGCTTGCCCAGGTCGCGCTGCCGGTCCGTGGCGAAATACACTTTCACCACGGCATAGTTCGACACGATGGCGATTTTTTCCAGCATGTCGGGCACGGCAGCAGGCACTGCTGCAGGCGCGGCAGTGGTGGAGTGCGCCAGCGCATCGAGCAAGCCTTGCGCGGCAAACAGGGTGGCCATGTCGTCCGGCACTTTCGCCGTGGACAAGGCCGTAGATAAGGCTGCAGAGAGCGCCAGTTGCAGCTGCGCATTGGCAGGCGCGGCCTCCAGCGCGGCGATGGCGGCCAGAATGGTGGCAGCGCTGTCGAGCCTGCTGATGGCCCTCTTGATTTGCCGGTAATAGGCCGCGACGGCCTCGGGCGCGTGATCGGGCGCGCCATGTTCGATGGCCGCGACGACGGCGGAAGTGATCAGGTCCATGCGCCACCTGCCTTTCGGGTCAATCTGGATTGAATATCAATGCACATTGCCATAAAAGCACGCAAATAAGGACTTGTCCAGCGGCGCACGCACATGGCGCGCTTTCGGTCAATGTTGCTTGTCGTCGCGCAATTGCTGCGCCAGCGATTGCAGCGGGCCAGGGCTGACGTGCTCGGGCAGGGCCACGCGCACGGGCTTGCTGTGCATATTGGTCGATGACAAGACATTCGTCGTGGTTTCCGACGCGGTGTTCCACACGGGATCGGCGATGCCTTCGAACACGTGTTTCAATTGTTCGCCCCAGGTATCGCGGATCATGCGGAAATACTGGTTCTTTTCATCGATGGTGACGAAGCGCGTGACGGCCAGGCTGCCCGTCGCGTAGACCAGCAAGTCCAGCGGCAAGCCGACGGAAATGTTCGAGCGCAAGGTCGAATCCATGGAAATGAGCGCGCACTTGGCCGCTTCGTCGAGCCGGGTCGCCGGGTTGATGACCCGATCGATGATGGGCTTGCCGTATTTGGCTTCGCCGATCTGGAAATACGTGTTTTCATCGTGCGATTCGATGAAGTTGCCGGCCGAATACACCTGGAACAGGCGGCAGCGCTCGGCGCCTATCTGGCCGCCCAGGATGATGCTCACATTAAAGTCGATGCCGCACTCGGCCAGGGCTTTGGCTTCGCGCTGGTGCACGGTGCGCACGGCGTCGCCCACGATGCGCGCCGCGTCGTACATGCTGGTCACGTTCCAGATGCTGCGCCCGTCTGCATCGACGTGTTCGGCGACCAGCTGGCGAATCGCTTGCGAGATCGACAAGTTTCCTGCCGTCATCAACACCAGCATGCGCTCGCCCGGGTTTTCAAACACGCTCATCTTGCGGAAGGTGCCCACCTGGTCCACGCCAGCGTTGGTGCGGGAGTCGGACAGGAAGACCAGGCCTTCGTCGAGGCGCACGCCTATGCAATATGTCATCGTCGTAAATCGCGTAAAAGGGAAAGCATTCTACACCAGCCGGGCCCTGCCAATCTGCTTGCGAGGCCCGGCCAGCCGCGTTTCTGCGCCATTACACGGGAATGATCTGCACATCGACGCGCAAGGTCTCCGTGCCGCCACCCTGGCGCACGCCGCGCACGGGCGCGGCCGAATCGTAGTCGCGTCCGATGGCCAGGCGGCAATACGCATCCGTCATCAGGCGCGCATGCGTCACGTCGATGCTGACCCAGCCCGCGAAATCGCTGTCCTCGGCCCAGGCATCGACCCAGGCATGGCTGGCCGCGTGGCCCGTCGTGCCCGGATCGATATAGCCGGACACATAGCGCGCCGGGATGCCCCAGGCGTGGCAGCAGGCCAGGAACAGGTGGGCGTGGTCCTGGCACACGCCGCGCCCCAGCGCCAGCGCGTCGCCGGCCGTGGTGGTGACCATGGTGGCGCCGCTTTCATAGGCCACCTTGCCGACGATGTTCTCGGCCAGGCGCAGCAAGTGCCCCGTGCCGGCCGTCATCCGCCGGTCCGGCAGGCTGGCGCAAGCCAGCGCTTCAATGCCGGGGCCGGCCTGCGTCAGGCGCGTCGGCATGGTAAACAACAGGGGCGAGAGGGTATCGACCAGATTCAGCCGGCCTTGATATGGGTAGATGGTTTCCACCACGCCCTGTGCGACGAGGCTCAGGGCGTGATGGCTGCCGTGAATGGTCAGCATGTGCGACAAATTGCCGTAGGCATCCGTATAGGCGTGGCACTGGCCCGGCGTGGTGATTTGCCAGGACAGGGAGCGCTGCTGCGGCTCGATACGCGGCGTCAGGTTCAGTTGCTGGATTGTGTAGGCCAGCGGCGCAGTGTAGGCGTAATGGGTTTCGTGGCGGATGGTGAGTTGCATCAGGCCGCCAGGGGAACGAGGAAGTCGCGGCTGACCCGGTTGCCCAGGTCATAGATGTTTTCCAGAAACTGCGTCAGGGTTAGGTGCAGGCCCGCCTTCATGATGTCGTCGATGTGGCCAAATTTCAGCTCCGCATGCAACTTGCCCGCAAACCTTTCTGTATCGGCTGAAACATCGTTGCGGATGTGTTTCAAGTTTTCCACCACGTCATCCATGCAAGCGAGCAAGGAACGGGGCATGTCGCCGCGCAGCATCAGCAGTTCAGCCACGCGCGCCGGGGTAATCACGTCGCGGTACACCTTGCGGTAGATTTCAAAGCCGGAAACGGAGCGCAGCAGGGCCGCCCAGTAGTAAAAATCGCGCTGCGTGACGTCTTTCGAAGTGTCGCGCGCGCCATGGAACTTCACGTCGAGGATGCGCGCCGTGTTGTCGGCCCGCTCCAAAAAAGTGCCCAGGCGAATGAAATGAATCGCCTCGTCCTTGAGCATGGTGCCCAAAGTGACGCCGCGCGACAAATGCGAGCGGTATTTGACCCATTCGAAGAACTGGCTGGGGTCCGTTTCCAGCAGATTGCTGTTCAGGCGCTGCTGCATGTCGAGCCAGGTGGCGTTCTGGATTTCCCACACTTCCGTCGTCAGCGTGCCGCGCACGGCGCGGGCGTTTTCGCGCGCACCCGTCAGGCAGGCGAAGATGGAAGACGGGTTGTTCGGATCGCGCACCATGAAGTCGAGCACGTCGCGCGTGTGGAAGCGGCCATATCGATGGTCATACGCGCTTTGCAGCTCGGAAATGCCCAGCGTGGCGCGCCAGCCCTGCTCGGCGTCCTGCTCGGACTGGGGTAGCATCGAGGTCTGCATGTTGACGTCGAGCATGCGCGCCGTGTTTTCGGCCCGCTCCGTGTAGCGGGCCATCCAGAACAGATGATCGGCGGTGCGGCTCAGCATGTTTTTTCTCCTGCGATGACAGACGATACTGCCGATGGTTCCAGCACCCAGGTATCCTTGGTGCCGCCTCCCTGCGAGGAATTGACCACCAGCGAGCCTTCGCCCAGCGCCACGCGGGTCAGGCCGCCTGGCACCATGGAAATGGTCTTGCCGGACAGCACGAACGGGCGCAAATCGATGTGGCGCGGCGCGATGCCGGCCTCGACATAGGTGGGGCAGGCGGACAGGGCTAGCGTGGGCTGGGCGATATAGCCGCCCGGATTGGCCAGCAGGCGCTGGCGGAAGTCCTCGATCTGCGCCAGGCTCGATGCCGGTCCCACCAGCATGCCGTAGCCGCCCGCGCCATGCACTTCCTTGACCACCAGTGTCGCCAGATTGGCCAGCACGTAGGACAGATCGGCCGCTTTGCGGCACTGGTAGGTGGGCACATTGTTGAGGATAGGTTCTTGCGACAGGTAAAACCTGATCATGTCGGGAACAAAAGGGTAGATCGACTTGTCGTCGGCCACGCCCGTGCCGATGGCGTTCGCCAGGGTGACGCGCCCCGCGCGGTAGACGGACAGCAGGCCCGGCACGCCCAGCGAGGAATCGGAGCGGAAGGCCAGCGGATCGAGGAAATCGTCGTCCACCCGGCGATAGATCACGTCGACGCGCTTCGGCCCGCGCGTGGTGCGCATGTAGACCGAGTTGTCGTTGACAAACAAATCCTTGCCTTCCACCAGTTCCACGCCCATTTGCTGGGCTAAAAACGCGTGTTCGAAGTAGGCCGAGTTATACATGCCCGGTGTCATGACGACGACCGTGGGGTCATCCACGCCCATCGGCGCCACCGAGCGCAGGTTATCTAACAGCATGTCCGGGTAATGGTCGACGGGGGCGATGCGGTTGCGCGCGAACAGTTCCGGGAACAGGCGCATCATCATCTTGCGGTCTTCCAGCATGTAGGAGACGCCCGACGGCACCCGCAGATTGTCTTCCAGTACATAAAATTCGCCCTTGCCGGCGCGCACGATATCCACCCCCGCGATGTGCGCATAGATGTCGGAAGCGACGGCAATGCCCTGCATTTCCGGGCGGTACTGGGCATTCTTGTAGATTTGCTCGGCGGGAATGATGCCGGCCTTGATGATGTTTTGCGCATGATAAATATCATGGATGAACATGTTCAAGGCTTGCACGCGCTGCACCAGGCCCGTCTGCATCTGCGCCCATTCGGCGGCGGGGATGATGCGCGGGATGGTGTCGAAGGGAATCAGCCGTTCCGTGCCCGCATCGTCGCCATACACGGCAAACGTGATGCCGACGCGGCGAAACGTCAGGTCGGCTTCGGCCCGCTTGCGGGCGATGGTGTCGGGGGACTGCTGCGCCAGCCAGCTGTCAAATTCACGATAGTGTTCACGTACCTTGCTGTCCGTACCCACTTCATCTGCAGTCATTTCATTGAAAAAATTTGCCATGTTGTGATTTCCCTGGAGCCGTGTCTGTGTATAGCCCAGCAGAAATCGTGCCAGTGCGGTAGCGGTAGAAGAGTGTAAAAATGACCACTTATGTGGCGCAAAGCCGCCATTCGCACCGACTTGGTGCGCTGCTGGCGACCTTAAGTGTCAGTTTCCGGGCATGCCGGTCGGCACGACGAACGGCCGGCAATCGACGGGTACATCGAAGATGAAGCTGGTGCCCGTTTCCGGGGCGCTGTCGACGGCGACGCTGCCGCCATGGCTTTCGGCCACGTTTTGCACGAAGGGCAGGCCGATGCCCCAGCCTGGCGCCGAGCCGTGGTTTTCCCGGCGCAGGTAGTCAAAGATGCGTTGCATCTGGTCCGGCGCGATGGCGCGCCCGCCATTGTGCACGGTGATGAGCAGGCGCTCGTGGGTTTCCTCCACATGCACGCTGATGGGCTCGTGATTGCCATACTTGAGGGCGTTGCCGAGCAGGTTTTCCAGCGCGCGGCGCAGCGAATTCTCGCACCACCAGCCGCTGACGGCATGCCCGCTGACCACGCATTTGCCGGGCTGCTGCAAGTTGAGCTGGCTGGCCACGGCGTGCGCCAGCGGCAGGACGTCGAAGTGGCTCAGGACCAGCGGCAACTGCTGGCCCCGGTGGTAGCTGAGGCTGTCGAGCAATTCCTCGATCATGCTGTCGAGCCGCTTGCCGTGCGCGGCGATCTGCTGCGCCAGCTGGGCCACCCGCTCCGGCTCGGCTGGCTGCAGCAGCAGCTGGGCGCTGGTGCACATCACGGCCAGCGGATTGCGCATGTCGTGCGACAGGCCGGCCGCGATGCGGCGCCGGAAGCCGTCGTGCGTGCTGGTAAATGCGCGTATCGATTCGCGGATGCCCGTATCGATCGATACGTTGATGGTGTGCCATTCCTTGCCGCGCAGGGCGATGCCGGATTCCTGCGCGATGGCGGCGAAGCAGTCGCGGAAGATCTGGTACTCCTCGATGAGCTGTTCCGGCCCGTAAGTGGTCATGCGCGCCCGTTCGTTGCCATGCATGGCCGGCACATTGCTGTTGCTGGCGGCATTGTCGCGCGGGTGTCCCGGCGTGAGGGCCGCGGCCAGGTTGTCGAAAAAGGCTGGCAAGGTATTGATGAGGATGGGTGTCAGCAGCCGGTCGGCCCCGCGCACGCTGGCGCGCACCTGGTGTTCCCATGCGTTGAGAACGGCATCGCGCATGGCGAAGATGCGCTGCGCCCGCATCAGCGGATGGGCTGCGGCTGCCTGCTGATCCGTGTGATGATCCGTGGCAATATTCACCTGAAGTCCTGGCAGGGGCTATGTTTTCAATAGTATGCGCCGAATCGGCGGCCAGGGAAACGCTTTAATGCTCAGGTTTGGCTTGCTGTAGCGCAGTATTCAGGCGGGCCGGCGCTGCCGACCAATCGGCCAGGGAAAAGTTCTGCGGATCATCATGACCGTTCGCAAAGCCCGTATCGAGGACGGCGTGGAAGGCGGGAACCAGCCACGCGCCCTTGCGCACGCTGGCAGCTGTGTACAGCAGGGCCAGCCGCGCATATTGCGCCGGCGTAAAACCGGGATCGGGCGGCAGGCCATCGTTGCCCTTGGCGCCACCAGCGATTCGCCCAGGCGATTCACATACACGTGGCCTTTCGGGCCGCTGCCCAGGGCGGGATTGCGCTGGCAGGCAGGGACAGGCATAACAGGAGGGCGGGAAACAATTTCATGCGGGCATTGTGGGTCTGAGGTGCAGTGGAACGGAAAACCGGGTTAAGGAAAATCCTTGATTCGGACGTGGCACGTCCACACGGGCATTGCATAAAAAATCAGCCACTTATTACTTTCGCGTCTATGTGTCATTTCTGGCCGTATCCCGCCTGCCCACTCTACTCATCGTTGGCCGGGTTGAGTAACGGCCACAGCTCACCTTGGGGAGAATAGGTGATGCGGCCGATATTCTTCCTCGATGGCGGATGGCTGGCCATGCTCGCGCCCTGCATTGCGAGGTTGAACAATTCTAAGAATAGTGCAATAATAGTGCATATAAAGTGCATAAAGGAGCAGACATGGCTACCGCAGATATGGCCGTCCCAGCCGGCGAGGCAGTTCCTGTATTTGACCGAAACTTTGACGGGTTCATGAATTTCCTCAATTCCGAGGCAAGCCCGTCGATTTCCCCAAAACGATTCGGACTTGTTTTTAGGGTAGATATGCAGACCCTCGCGGCGCAGGCACACGTTCACAGGAACACCGTCAGGCTGGCACCGGACACCGAGACCATCCAGTCGCACCTGCGTGAATCTGTGCGCGTGATGCGCGCTGCCGCCGATATTTCCGGCAGCATCGAAAAGGCGATCTACTGGTTCAAGAATCATCCGCTGCCGACTTTTGACTACAAGACGCCGCAGGACCTCGTTTCAGAAAAACGCACGGAAGCCCTCATCAAGTACATTCAGTCGCTCCAGGCCGGGTACACCGGATGATTCTCACCCCGCTCGACTCCATTGTCTACCGGGTCCATCAGCCGAAATGGTCATTTGCGCCTACCTCGGGAGCCGGTGCCGGCACCTATGGCGGGCGGGCCAACCGGCCTGGTGTCAATGCGCTCTACCTGTCACTGGGGCTGGAGACCGCCCTAGCCGAGTACCAGCAGCTCGATGCGCTCCTTCCGCCTGGGCTCATGGTCAGCTATAACGTAAGCATCGACGCCATCGTGGACTTCCGCAGTGGCTTTGCGAGCGACTGGGACGCGCTCTGGCAAGATTTTTACTGCGACTGGCGGAGCATGCATTTCAACCAAGGCATTGAACCCCCATCCTGGGTCATCGGCGACCAGGTCCTCGCTGCCGGCGCAAGGGGAATCCTGTTCAATTCCGCGATCACCGGCGGCGCGAATCTTGTCATCTACACTGACGCGCTGACTGGCGCAGATGCCATCAACGTTTACGATCCGAACAACGATCTCCCGAAGAACCAATCGTCCTGGTAGTAGCGGTTTCCACAAGAATTGACCAGGCGCCTCCTATCGAGGCAGCGCCCTGACTGTCGAATGTCGCCGCTCTGGCCGTATCCCGGCTGGCCACTCTACTCATCGCTCGCTGGGTTGCGCAACGGTCGCAGTTCGCCTTTGGCCACCGCATCCGGCACCGAGAGCGAATACCGGCCCAGCATGTTGATGTGCTCATGCAGCAGCGGCGAGAGCCTGGCCACGTCCTCATCCCGCACTTCGAAGCCATCCGCGCGTAGCTGGTTCAATGCGGCCTCCATGTAGCTTGTGTTCCACAGCACGATCATGTTGAGCACCAGGCCGAGCGCGCCAAGCTGGTCTTCCTGCCCTTCGAGTGCTGCCGCAGCTCCCCCCGCTTGCCATGGAAGACAGCGCGGGCTACGCTGTGTCGGCCCTCGCCCCGGTTGAGCTGGGTCAGCGTCCCCCTGCGCTTGGCTTCGTCATCGATGTACGTCAGCGTGTGTAAGGTTTTGTCGATGCGGCCGAACTTGAGCGAGCCGGCCAGGCGCAGCATGTCGTCCCAATGTGGCTCGATCTTTTGCAGGCTGATATTGTGTCCGGATACAGAATTCAGCAACCCGTAGTCGGCCTTCGAGTCGATCCGCCAGAAACGCGTACCGCCGACATCGGCCAGGCGCGGGCTGAATCGGTAACCAAGCAGGCGGAATAGTCCGAAAACCACATCGCTGTAGGCACCCGTGTCAGTCATGATCTGGGTTGGTTGAAGGTCGGTCTGCTGTTCCAGGATGACAGCCAGCAGGACCAGGCTGTCGCGCAGCGTGCCGGGCACCGTGATGTCGTTCAGGCCGGAAAACTGGTTCGATATCAGGTTGTACCAGGTTACGCCGCGCCAGACGCCAAAGTATTTCGGGTTCGGCCCGGAATGCACTGACCGTACCGGTACCACGAACCGCATGCCGTCGGCCGGCGCGCCCGGTTCGCGGGCGATGAGGCAGGTGGCGCTGACGGTCTTGTCTTTGCCCGCTGGTAGTTCCACCGGGCGCGCCCATAATTGTTGGCGCACCGTGCGCGCCTTGACGCCGTGCCGCGCCACCATCTCAAACTCGATTTCACCCAGCGGCGTGCCTGCGCTGGTGTACCGCCAGAGCTTTTCGGATTGCGGCAGGCAGCGGTTGTGTTGCGCCCGCACCAGCCAGTCGGCCGGCGTGCCCAGCTCCGGCACCCGCAGCATCAGGGGCACCAAGTCGGCCTCGCGGTCGGCAACATACACCAGGCCGGTATCCGGCAATTGCGCCGCCATCTCGGCAATGCGCTCATAGCCCTCGATCCAGCGCAAGCTTTCCTTCGGCCCGCCGCGCAGGCCCTGTTTGCCCTTCTTTTCGCGTGCCCACATCCAGGCGTCGACAATGCCCAGCGGTTGGCGATCCGGCGTCACCGCGTACGTCGGGTGCAGGTACATGCCGCGCTGGGGCTCGTGGCTCAATGGTCCCAGGCCAAATGCCTGCTAGCCGTTGAAGTCCAGTTCCGTGGTGTCCTGCAAGCACGACACCACCGGATGCGCGGCGATGCGGTGCTGCTTTTGCTGCCAGTGCGGCTCCAGGATCGCTTGCCAGTCGACGCTGGCGTTGTCGAAGAGCATTGGCACAGGTGCGCACGCGAAGCTGCCCTGATTAAGGGCAGCTTCGCGGAAAACCGGGCAAGCTGGTGATTTAAAACGCCACGCTGCCGGAAACGACGAAGGTGCGCGGCGCGGCCAGCACCAGGCTGCCCGAGTCGAACGAGGATACGGCCGAAGCCCAGTAGCTGCGGTCGGCAACGTTGTCGATGCGTGCGCGCAAGGTCACGTCATGGCCCGCCACCTGCGTCAGGTAGCGCGCGCCGATGTCGAGACGCGTCCACGATGGCAATTGCCTGGTGTTGGCCAGGTCCGCATACTGCGTCGAGGTGTAGACGCTGCGGGCGTTCAGCGACAGGCCAGGCGCGCCGGGCACATCCCATTCGCCGCCTACGCTGGCTTGCATCTTCGGTGCGCCGATGGCGTTCTTGCCGTTGTTGGCAGGCTTGTCCGTGTTGCGCTGCTGCGTATCGAGCCAGGTCAGGCCGCCCAGCAGGCGCAAGCCGTTGGCCGGCGAGCCAAACACGGACAGTTCCAGGCCCTGATTGCGCTGCTCGCCCGACAGGGTGGCGCGCGTGCCGACCACGGCTGCCAAGGGCTTGGCGGTCGAGAACAGGGCCGCGCTCATGCCCAGCTTGCCAGCATCGTACTTGACGCCGATTTCCTTTTGCTTGGATTTATACGGCGCGAAGATTTCGCCGTGGTTGCTCACCAGCTGGTCCTGCGTGCCATCGAAGTAGGTGCCGCTGGCAACCGGGCCCTTGACCAGCGCCTCGATGTAGTTGGCGTACAGAGAAACATTCTTGCTGGCCTTGAAGACGATGCCCGCCACCGGCGTGGTGGCGCTTTTGTCATAGGTGGGGCCTGACTGCACTGCCGTGCCATAGTCGTAACCCGTATCCTTGATCTGCTGGTGGCGCGCGCCCACGGTCAGCAGCACGCTGTCGCCCAGGAAGGCCATGGTGTCGGCCACGGCAAAGCTGCTGAGAATCGTCCTTTGCGTGACGCGCGGATCGCTCATCACGCCGCCGAGGAAGGTCGTGGCGGGGCGGGCCGCATCGACAGGCGCATAGATATTCGTCGGGAAACCGGAAAAATCGCTGATCGCGTAGGCATTCTTCGCTTCATTCCAGTGGCCGGACCAGCTGGCCACCACCGTATGCTTGACGGCGCCCGTGTTGAGCTTGCCGCGAATGCCCAGTTCGCCCGTGCGGATTTCCTGCTTGCGCGCATTGTCGAAGCGGTACACGCTGGCATCGCCATTGATCGATGTCAAGGCCGGTTCGGCCAGGCTGTTCGATTCCTTGGTCGAGCGGCTGCCAAACGCGGCCCAGGCCACCACATCCGTGGCGAGGTCGACTTCGGCGCGCGCCGTGCCAAACACATCGTGTTCCTTCGAGAAACTCCATGGCTGGGCGAAATTTTTAGACGCATCGGGTGCGCCAGGCAAGACCGCCACGCGGCCGATGTTGACGGAAGGGCGGGGCGCCGTCAGGTCGAAGTTCTGGTAGCCGGCGTCGGCCGACAGGCGAACGCCACGGCCACGATAGTCGAGGCCGACCGAGAACATGCCTACGTCGTGCTCTTCGCGCTCGATGCTGGTCTCGCCCTGGCGCTTGGCGGCGTTGATGCGCACGCCAAATTGCTTGTTCTCGCCAAAGCGGCGCGCCACGTCGATGGCGGCGTAGGCATGGCCACCCGTTTCTACGCCCACCGTCAGTTCCGTCAGCGGCGTATTGCCGGCGCGCTTGGGCATCAGGTTGATGGCGCCGCCGATGCCGCTGCCGCCTGGCGCGGCGCCATTCAGGAAGGCGCTGGCGCCGCGAAACACTTCCACGCGCTCGAGCAATTCCGGCGATACATACTGGCGCGGCAAGACGCCGTACAGGCCGTTGTACGCCACATCATCGGAATCGAGGGCGAAACCGCGGATCACATACACTTCCTGGAAATTGCCGTAGCCGCGCGACATGCGCACGGCCGCATCGCTCTGCAGCAAGTCGCCCACGCTGCGCGCCTGCTGGTCGGCAATGAATTGCTGTGTGTAACTGGTGCTGCCGAACGGCGAGTCCATCATGTCCACCGAACCCAAGATGCCCATGCGCCCGCCGCGCGCCACCTGTCCACCGGCATAGGCCTTGGATAAACCTTCGGCCGAGGCATCGGCCGAAGCGTTCACCACCACCGTCGGCATGGTTTGTGCGTCGCCGCCCTCTGGCGCCGTTTGCGCATGGACGGCGGAGCTGGCCAGCAGGAAGGCGGCCAGGGCGAAAGGGGTAGGGGCGAGGTGGAACTTGCGCATGGTTTTACTGAATATTAGTGAGAATGATTATCATTATAGTCTTCGGCGCAGAAAAGCGTGTAAATCCATGTCAAGGAAATTAAAATAGTGCGGCGGCGACACTTTACGCACCAGGCACTGGATTTTTCTAAAAAAAGGCGCGTCTGGCGATACCTTGTGGATTTATTAATGCTTATCGGAAAGTCTGGCTAAAATGCAGCATCGCGCTTCGCGCTTACAGGACACCGCATGCCCATGCTCCTCCGCCATTCCCCGCCTGCCGCAGCGCGCACGCTGCTGCCGCGCTGGCTCAGCCTGAAAGGCGCGGCTGTCGTGCTGATCCTGGCCATGCATGCGCTGGGCCTGTATTTCCTGCTCTTGCCGCCACGCCAGTTGAAGCAATACACGGAAGTGGCCTTCATGACCCTGATGCCGCCCCGGCCGCTGCCGCGCACGCCACCGATGCCTTTGCCGATGCCCATGCCGCGCAAGCGCGCCGTGGCGCCGGCTGTGCCTACTGTGCCGACTATTGCTGCAGCGCCGGCGCAAACAGAGCCTGCACCAGTCACCGCCGAGGCGATTACGGCGCCCGCCGCCGAGCAGGCAGCCGCGCCCGCAAGCGTGCCGTCCACTGACGACTTGCGCACACGCGCCCGCTTGGCGGCGGGCGCTGCCGACAAGGCCTTGCGCGGCGAACTGAAGAAAGACAAGCCCTGGCTGGCTGCGCCGGAGCTACCCGGCGAGAGCAAGTTCCAGAAACTCGTCGCCTCGGCCTGGCGCGGTGGCCCCGTGCTGACGGTGGAAGACTATCTGACGGCAGATGGCCGGCCCGCCTCGCGCGTGCGCACGCCAGGCGGCTCGAGCTGCTTTGCCATGGCCGGCAATCCTGGCGCCGGCGCCGACCCGTTCAAGACGGGCGGCAAGCTGAAAAAAGTGCCTTGCCCAAGTTGAAATGGCACGCAAAGACCGTGCCCTGCGCATGGTCTTAATGGCTTTTCCGCAGCCGCCATCCCCGGCTGGGCGTCAACTATGCTAAGTTGCGTCTGCGTTTGTTTCACTTGTTTCCTACGCCGACACCATCCTGGACGCCCATGCCACCCGATATCCTCATCCTCGCCCCCAGCCCCTCGGCTGCCGTCAACGCGCAGCTGGAACAACAGTACACCTGCCATCACGCCTGGCAACAGGCACCGGAGGAACGCCACGCCTGGCTGGCCGAGCTGGCGCCCTGCATCCGCGCCGTCGTCACCACGGGCGTCCTTGGCTTGAACGCGACCGACATGGGCTTGCTGCCAAACCTGGAAATCGTCGCCGTCAATGGCGTCGGCCTCGACAGTGTGGCGCTCGATGTGGCGCGCCAGCGCGGCATCGCCGTCACCACCACGCCGAATGTGCTGACGGACGACGTGGCCGACGTGGCGCTGGGCTTGCTGCTGGCCAGCGTGCGGCATATCGCCGCGCTCGACCGTTTCGTGCGCGACGGCCGCTGGGAGCGCCGCGAGGCGATCGCCCCTGCGTCCAGCCTGCGCGGCAAGACGGCCGGCATCTTCGGCTTTGGCCAGATCGGGCAAGCCATCGCGCTGCGCCTGGCCGCCTTCGGCATCCACGTGCGCTATTACCAGCCGCGCGCCATTGCCGGCACGGCCGTGCCGCGCGCCGAGTCCCTGCTGGCCCTGGCGCAGGAAAGCGATTATCTGATCGTCTGCGCGCCTGGCACGCCCGCCACGCGCAAGATCATCGACCGCAGCGTGCTCGATGCGCTGGGCCCGCAAGGCACCCTGATCAATATCGCGCGCGGAGCCTTGATCGACGAGGCGGCCATGATTGCCGCCTTGCAAGATGGCCACCTGGGCGCGGCCGGCCTCGACGTGTTTGCGGACGAACCGAACGTGCCGGCTGCCCTGCGCGCCTTGCCGAATGTGGTGCTGACGCCGCACGTGGGCAGCCTGACCGTGGAAACGCGCCATGCGATGGGGCAATTAGTGGTGGATAATCTGCAGGCGCACTTCGCCGGCTTACCCTTGCCGACACGCGTAAAGTTGTAGGCGCAACAATTTTTTTGCCGGGCCAGCCTAGCTGCCCGGCGTGATGGCGTGACACATTGCCAAAGGCACGCTCCTGGGCCGAGCGCACTGCGCCAGCACGTTCACGGCACAATCAGGTATACATATTAGTGAAAGAGTATTTATGGAATTGACAAAATCGCTATTGCGCAAGCGCGGCGGGCAGGACAGCGGCAAGGTGAGCATGATCGAGCTGTTCTTCGACCTGGTGTTCGTCTTTGCCGTGACGCAGCTGTCGCATGGCTTGCTGGCGCACTTGAGCGCCATGGGCTGGCTGCAGACGGGCTTGCTGTTGATGGCCGTCTGGTGGGTATGGATTTATACCTCGTGGATCACCAACTGGCTCGACCCCGAACGCATTCCCGTGCGCATCAGCCTGTTTGCCTTGATGCTGGGCGGGCTGATCATGTCGGCCTCGATACCCGAAGCGTTTGGCACGCGCGGCCTGGGCTTTGCGCTCGCCTACGTGGCCATGCAGGTGGGCCGCCCCCTGTTTGCCTGGTGGGCCGTGCGCGATGAAGAGCTGTCGCGCCGCCGCAATTTCCAGCGCATCGGCTTGTGGGCCGCGTTTTCCGGCATCTTCTGGATCGCCGGCGGCCTCGCCGCGCCCGAGCAGCGCATCTTCTGGTGGGCCGTGGCCCTGCTGATCGACCTGGCGGGACCGTGGATGCAGTTCGGCATGCCTGGCCTGGGCCGCTCGTCGATGGCCGACTGGGATGTCGATGGCGGCCACATGGCCGAGCGCTGCGCCCTGTTCGTCATCATCGCCCTGGGCGAATCGCTGCTGGTGACGGGCGCCACCTTTGCCGGACTGGAGTGGACGGCTGCCAACTGGCTCGGTTTCCTGTCGGCATTGGTCGGCAGCATCGCCATGTGGTGGATTTACTTTGACACGGGCGCCGAAGCGGGCCAGCACCGCATCGCCCAAGCGAAAGACCCGGGCCGCATCGCGCGCAAGGCGTATACCTATATCCACCTGCTGATCGTGGGCGGCGTGATCGTCAGCGCCGTGGCCGACGAACTGGCCCTCGTGCATCCCGACGAAGCGAGCTTCGCCGGCATCAGCGCCTTGCTGGGCGGCCCGATTTTGTACCTGCTGGGTAATGCGCTCTTCAAATGGGTCAGCAATGACCGCCCGACGCCGCCGCTGTCGCACCTGCTGGGCATATTGATCATCATGGCGCTGATCCCGATGGCTTACGGCCGTTTGTACTCGCCGTTGACACTGGCCTGTATCACCAGTTGCGTGCTGGTACTGGTTGCCGTGTGGGAGCACATGGCCTTGCGCCGCCCGCCACCGGAAATCGATCCTTAATATCGCTAAGCCAACGCCGCCGGGCGCAACTGGGCAATAAAAGCGCGCGCGGCGGGCGCCTGTTCGTGGCGGCGGAATGCCGCCGCGATTTCCGAGCTGATTGGCGGCCCTGCCAGTTCGCGGAAGCACACTCCAGGCAATTGCACGCTGGCCATCACGGAGTGGGGCACGATGGCGCAGCCCACGCCCAGCGACACTTCCGTCAGCACGGCCACCAGGCTGCCGGGACGCGACACCACCTGCGCCGCAAAGCCGCCGCGCCGGCTCACCTCCAAAGTTCCCAATTCCTGTTCCGGCACGATCAATGCCTGCTGCGCCAGCGCGGCCGGCCCGACCACCTCCACTTGCGCGAGCGCACAATCAGCCGGCACGGCCAGCACGAAGCGGTCGCGCAGCAAGACCACGCTGGCGATGCCGTCCGGGTAATGCAGGGGAGGGCGCACGAAGGCCAGGTCCAGGCGGCTCTGGTCCAGCAGTTCCGGCAAGCTCTCCATCGCATATTCGCGCGCGCTGATATGGATGCCCGGATAAGCGGCGCGAAAACAGGCAAACTGCGCCTGCAGCACGCCAGAATACGCGGCCGAGGCCACATAGCCGATTTCCAGGCGCCCCAGTTCGCCCCGTCCCGCGCGCCGCGCCACGTCTTGCGCCTGTGCCAGCTGCTCCAGCGCGCGCGCCGCCTCGATCGCGAACAGTTCGCCGGCGGGCGTCAGGACTACGTTGCGCTTGCTGCGCTGGAACAAGCGCGTGCCCAGCAGGCTTTCCGTTTCCTGCACCTGCTTGGTCAGCGCGGGCGGCGAAATACCCAGTTCGGCCGCCGCCCGCGCGAAATGCAGGCTGTGCGCGACGGCCAGCACGCAGCGGAAATGCCGCAATTCCAGCGATTTTTCTGTATTCACCATGGATTAATTATAAAACGATTGTCTTATAACAAGAAATAACACCAGCCTGCTTACAATTGACGCATGAAAAACCTGAACCGCTCCCAAAACTGGCTTCTATATACGTGCTCGGGCGTGTGCGCGCTGATCATGCTCGACACCAACGTCGTGGCCGTCTCCTTGCCCTCGATCGCCCGTTCGCTCAACGCCAGCTTCGTCGACGTGGAATGGGTGGTCAGCGCCTACATGCTGGCGTTCGCCTCGTTCCTCTTGCCGGCAGGCAGCATCGCCGACCGCCTGGGGCGCCGCCGTGTGATGCTGTTCGGCCTGGCCATCTTCGCGCTGGCCTCATTGTTATGCGGCCTGGCCTGGACGCCGTTCGTGCTCAACGTGGCGCGCGCCATCAAGGGCCTGGGCGCGGCGCTGCTGCTGACGTCCGCGCTGGCCGTCATCGGCCACACCTTCCATGCGCAGGCCGACAGGGCGCGTGCCTGGTCGGTCTGGGGCGCGGCCATGGGCGTGGCCATGACGGTGGCCCCCCTGTTGGGTGGCCTGATCACCAGCGCCATCAACTGGCGCTGGATTTTCTATCTGAACCTGCCCGTGGTTGCCATCTTGATGTGGCTGGTGAAGCGCCACGTGGAAGAATCAAAAGACGCTTCCCATGCCAGCTTCGACCCGCTGGGCGCGCTACTGTTTCCGGCCGGCCTGTTCTGCATCATCTGGGGCTTGATCGATGCTGGCGTGGCGGGCTGGGCCAGCCGCGCCAGCATGCTGCGCTTTATCGGCGGCGCGGCGCTGCTTGCCGTATTTGTCGTCGCCGAACGGCGGCAACGGGCGCCGATGGTCGACCTGACACTGTTCGGCCGCCGCGTGTTCGTCGGCGCCGTGCTGGGCATGTTCGGCTACGCCATCGCCGCGCAAGTGATGATGACCTTTCTACCGCTGTACCTGCAGAATGCGTTCGGCTTTTCCGCCGTCATCGCCGGCTGCGCCATGCTGCCATTTGCCGTCGCCATGGTGGTGTTTTCCCGCTTGGCGCCGCGCGCCATGCGCTGGCTGGACGACCGCGGCATCCTGGTGACGGGTTTGCTGATCGTCGCCGCCGGCAACGTGGCCACGGCGTTTGCTGCCGCCAGCCTGCAATATGGCTGGGTGGCGGCCGGCATGGTCGTCACGGGCGCAGGCGCGGGTTTGCTCAACGGCACCACGCAAAAGGCCATCCTGGCCTGCATTCCCCGCGAGCGCACGGGCATGGGCTCGGGCATCAGCACCACCACGCGTTTCGTCGGCATCGTGCTGGCCGTGGGCGGCCTGGGCGCCGTGCTGGCCATGCGCACGGCGGCGTCATTCGAGCGTCTGGCGTGGCTGCACGGCTTGAAGGCGTCGCCCGACATGATAGGGCGCATCGTCGCTGGCAATGCGGCCGAGGCGTTTGGCCAGTTGCCGCCCGCCATGCAGGCGCTGGCGCAGGAAGCGGCGCGGCACGCCTTCATCGACGGCTTTGCCAGTGTCTTGCAGCTGGCAGGGGCGCTGGCGGCCTTGGTGGCGGCGCTGGTATTCGTGCTGGCGCGGCCGGTGGAAAAAGTGTAACTCTTCAGCAAGATCCGCGTGCGCCGGGCGTGCGTGTAATATGATTCCACAAAGAAATACATATCAATCATATAACTACCAATGCTGAGCATCAGTCACGGCACAGGAGGCGCGCATGCGCAGGAAACGCATTATCATCATCGGCGCGCTGGTCGCGTTCGCTGGCGTGGCCGCGCCGCTGGGCCTGACCTGGCACTGGTCGCAGCAGCGCGCCGTGGCCGCCGAGCAACAGCGATTGCGCTTCCTGGCCAGCAAGGCGTTGCAGCGCGCCGAGCGCACCTTCCGCGACGCCAGCGCCGCCTTGCACAGCTTTGCGCCGCTGATGGATGCGCCGTGCTCGGACGCGCATATCTTGAACATGCGCCGCACCACCGTGCGCACGCGCAGCATCGACGATATCGGCTACGTTGAAAATGGCGTGCTGAAATGTACCTCCAGCGGCATGGAGCGCGAACGCATCAAGGTCAGTCCGCCGCAATTCCTGCTGGCCAACGGCGTGGGCGTGGATATCGACCTGCATCCATCTGTGAGCGCCGGCAAGAAAATGGTCGGCGTGGCGTACCTGTCGCACAAGGTGCTGATCGACCCGGTGCGCTTTGCCGATGTGCTCATGGACGAGGACATCCAACTGGCCGTGGCCACCAAGAGTGGGGCACTGCTGGGCACCTTGCACGGTCCCGATCCCGCGCTGGTGAAGGCGCTGATGGCTGCGGGAGAATCCGGCAGCGATGCCGGCGCCATCTACGCCGTGCTGCACAGCGACGCCCTGACAGCCATCGTCATCGAGCCGCGCAGCAAGCTCGAAGCGCGCTTGCGCAACGAGCAGATCGTGCTGCTGCCGCTGGGTTTGCTGTTTGCCGCGCTCAGCGTCGCCGCCGTGGTGTGGCTGTCGCGGCGCCGCCTGTCGCTGCGTGGCGAGCTGAAAATCGCCGTCGACAAGCGCGAATTCTTTATCCACTATCAACCCATCATCGCACTCGACACGGGCGCCTGCGTGGGCGCCGAGGCGCTGATACGCTGGCGCCGTCCCGACGGCAGCATGATACGCCCCGACCTGTTCATCCCCGTGGCCGAGGAAAGCGCGCTGATACTGCCGATTACCGACTAGGTCATAGCCTGCGTCATCGCCGACCTGCGCGATGCGCTGGTGGCCGACCGCGCCTTGCACATTGCGATCAACCTGTGCGCCAGCGATATCGAAACGGGCAGGGTGCTCGACGTGCTTGACCGCTCGCTGGCCGGCACGGGCATCGAGGCGCAGCAAATCTGGCTGGAAGCGACCGAGCGGGGCTTCATCAACGTCGAGGCGGCGCGCGCCACCATCGAAAAAGCCCGCGCACGCGGCCATGCGGTGGCCATCGACGACTTCGGCACGGGCTACTCCAGCTTGTCGAGCCTGCAAAACCTGCCGCTCGATGCCTTGAAAATCGACAAATCGTTCGTCGACACCATCGGCACGGACGCGGCCACCAGCAGCGTCACGCCACACATCATCGCCATGGCGCGCAGTTTGAACATGCTGATCGTGGCCGAAGGCATCGAAACCCAGGCGCAAGCCGATTACTTGCTGGAACGCAAGGTCGAGTACGGCCAGGGCTGGCTGTTTGCAAAAGCGCTGCCGGCAGCGGACTTCCTGGCGCTTTACGCGGCCCGCCGCCCGCCGCCCGCCGCATGAACGGCGCCGCGCATTGGCCCTATCCTTTGCCGCCGCTGCGCGTGCCGGGCGCCTGGACAGGCCATGCCGGCTATGGCTTGCGCTTGGCCGGCATGGCCTGGCCGTTCTGCTGCAATACCACGCCAGTGATGGCGCCCTGGGCGTCGCGCTGGAATACCAGTTGCGCTTCGACCACCTTGTAGAAGAAGGTGTCTTTCGCGCTGGCGAACACGGGCGCTTCGCCCTGGCCGGTGGCGCCCACCAGCAAGCCAGCGGGTCCCTGGCGCACGCTCAGTACGAAAGCAGGCGCCAGCGCATACTGACCCGTGTACTGCGCCAGCTCAGCGGGCGCAATGGCGATTTCCTTTGGTGCCGGGCCAGGCTTTTTCACGGTCGGCAGGCTGCCGGGCAGTAGCACGCCGATGCCCAGCCCATCGACTTCGCGCGAGGTACTGCTCAGTACCACCACGCCCCGCTGGCCGTCCAGGGTGTAGCCGGCAAAACTGGCATAGCCGCCCGTCTGCCCGTTATGCCAGGCGAAAGGCTGGCCCTTGACCTGGTCGAGCATCCATGCCAGGCCGATCTTTTTCACGCCGTCGCCATCGCCTTCACCGGCCAGCACCTGGCGCGGCTGCACGGCCAGTTGTTGCGCCGGAGCGGCTGTTTGCATGTACGACTGCATATAGGCAATCAGGTCGCGTGCGCTCGAACGCACGGCGCCAGCCCCGCGATGGCCTGGAAATCCCAGTTCGACGCTGGCTTGCCATCGGCCAGGTGGCCAGGCGCCAGGTGCGCGCACTGATCCACCAGGCGGACCCGGGCGTGCTGGAAGAGGTCAAATGGCGCGGCGTGCCCATCTGGTCGCACGCGGGCATTATTTGCACGGGCGAAACGTACAAGCTGGCCGTGAAACTGACCTTTGCCAAGGGCGCCGCCTTGCCGGACCCGGCCGCGTTGTTCAATGCCAGCCTGGAAGGCAATACGCGCCGCGCCATCGACATCCACGCAGGCGAAACGGTCGATGCCACGGCATTCAAGGCACTCATACGCGCCGCCGTGGCCCCGAATACGGCGCCCAAAGCCAAACGGCCTGTCACTTGAATGGCATGCCACGATTTTCTGCCGGCCCTCAGGAGTGCGGGCGGCGTGCTCTTGTCAAGGGTGAGTACAGGTTCAACTATCGCGCTGCGCCCGCGTTTCGGCCAGCAGCGCCAGCCTGGCGGCCATGCCAGCGTTGTCACGCAGCAAGGCGTCGCGCTCCTGCGCCAGCGTTTGCGCGCTGTGCTGCGATGTTTTTGTATTTTCCGCCAGCATGTCGAGCTGCCGGTCTTGCGCGGCCAGCGCCACCTTGGCGTCGCCGAGCGCGTGCAGGGCCGTGTCCAGCTTGGCCAGCAGGGCGTCGGCGGATGCGGCCGCCTGCAGGTATTGAAACTCGAACTGGTCGCGTTCGGGACGCACGGTCGCCAACGCCGCGCGGCCGG
Organism: Janthinobacterium woesei; assembly: GCF_051380875.1. Taxonomy (NCBI): domain Bacteria; kingdom Pseudomonadati; phylum Pseudomonadota; class Betaproteobacteria; order Burkholderiales; family Oxalobacteraceae; genus Janthinobacterium; species Janthinobacterium woesei. The sequence goes on along the minus strand of NZ_JBNYXW010000019.1, from coordinate 26,840 downwards.
CGGCTGCCTCGGCAGACAGGCGCGCCTGTTCCGCCTGCAACTGCGCCAAACGCATGTCTTGCTGCACCAGGGTCGCTTGCTGGCCTTGCAGCCGCTGCTGCAATTGCGCGCTTTCCTGCTCCAGCCGGCTTTCGCGCTGCTGCGCCTGCGTACGTTCCTCGCTGCGCTGGGCGGCTGACGCTTGCTGGTAATGATCGAATTGCGAGCGCACCTGCGCCAACTGGCGGTTCAGGGCGGCGATTTCCTCGCCGCGGTCGGCCAGGCGCTGCGCCAAGCCCGCGTTATCGCTGTGCAAGGTGGCCAGGGTGACGGCGCGGAAATGGTGCTCTTCCTTCAGTTGCGCCAGCGCGTGCTGCGTGGCGCGCAATTCCTGGGTGAGGGCGGCGCGCACCTCCGTCAGCTTCAGGCGCTCGGTTTCCGTCTTTTTCAGTTTTTCCGTGGCCGCATCTAGTTCGGCGCGGTTTTGCTGCATACCCGTTTCCAGCTGCTGCGCTACGTCGCGCTGCTGCTTGTCATATACGCCGCGCATCGCTTCCATCAGCTCAGCCGGCAAGCCCGCTTCCGTCTTGACGGCGCCCACGCCCTGGAACTCTTCCTTCCAGCGTTTCAGCAGGGGCGCGATGGTGCTCTTGCTGCCCGTGCTGCCCAGCGCTTCACGCACATTGTCGACCGTGGGATTACGCCCATCGGCAGCGACGATTTGGGCTGCCTTCATAACATCAGAGTACAGAATACCGGTGCGGGCCATAAAACCACCTATGAGCGAAATTTAGTAACGTATTACATGATACGTAATATGGAATAATATTACGATATAAATTTTACTAATTTTTCAGAAAATTAAGACGCGATAAGATCGCTTATCGCGTGTTATGACCTTGGTTTGCGTGGTATCCTGCGACCCTCCCAGTACAAAAGCGTGATTTCGCCGATTCCATGCCCGATCTGCCCCTCTCGAAACGCCGGGCCGCCGCCCCCAAAATCGCCGCCGCTACCGCCGTGCCCGCCGTACCAGTCCACGGCGCCCTGATCGATGCGGAACTGGCCGCGCGCCACCAGGCCTTCCTGGCGGCGGCCACGTCGGACAACACGCGCCGCACCTACCGCTCGGCGATTCGCCACTTTCAGGCGTGGGGTGGGGCACTTCCCGCCGATGAGTCCAGCGTCATCCGCTACCTGCTGGCATACGCCGGCAGCCTGAACGCGCGCACCCTGGCCCTGCGCCTGACGGCTCTGTCGCAATGGCATGTGTATCAGGCGTTTGCCGACCCCGCGTCCACGCCCACCGTGCGCAAGACCCTGGCTGGCATCGCCCGCCTGCACGGCAAGCCGAAAAAGAAGGCCAAGGCACTGCCACTGGAAGACCTGGAGTTGATCGTTGCCACACTGGCTGCGCTGGGCAGCATCAAGGCCTTGCGCGACAGCGCCTTGCTACAACTGGGCTTTTTTGGCGGTTTTCGGCGTAGCGAGCTGGTGGGATTAAGGCTGGAAGATGTGAGTTGGGAGCCGCAGGGCATGGTGATCACCTTGCCGCGTTCGAAAACGGACCAGCTGGGCGAGGGCATCGTCAAGGCGATACCGTTTGGCGACGGCGTCTGCTGCCCGGCCACGGCCTTGCGCGCGTGGCTGGCGGCAGCACAGATCAGCGCCGGGCCGCTCTTGCGCACCGTCAATCAATGGGGGCATGTGAGTATGAAGGCGCTGCACGCGAGCAGCATCAACACCATACTGGAAGGCTGCGCGAAGCTGGCGGGGCTCGATTATGTGCCGGACTTGTCGAGCCACAGCCTGCGCCGGGGCATGGCCACCAGCGCGCACCGGGCGGGTGCCGATTTCCAGGCCATCAAGCGCCAGGGCGGCTGGCGCCACGACGGCACCGTGCATGGCTATATAGAAGAGGCGGGACGCTTTGAGGAGAATGCGGCCGGCAGCCTGTTGAAGGCGAAGAAGAAGCCAGCTGTTTGATGCAGTGCATGAGTGGCATCGCCAGTCGATGAGCGCCTTGGGGTCTATCAAGTGCGGCAGATGCTGAAATCAGCGTCGCCCGGGCCAGTCAGGCTGCGTTCAAGCCCTGTCGTATCAGCACTTCGGCAGGGATGCCCAGAGCGCTATTCAAACGCACGATCATCGGCAGCGTAAGAGGGCGCTTGCCGTTGAGGATTTCATACACGCGATTCAAGCGCCCGATCATGGGTTGCAGATCCTTTGGCGCCAGGCCTTCTGCTCCATGCTGAATTTGATGGCATCGATTGGGCTCGGCAACTCCATGGGGAAGTGGCGCGCTTCATAGGCTTCCACGAGGGTTGCCAGCACATCGAGCCGGTCACCATCAGGCGTGCCAAACTCGGCAGACATCAAGGACGCGACGTCCCGTAGCGCGGCGCGGTAGTCCTCTTCAGTGCGGATGGGTTTGATGTCCATGATGGCTCCTTAAATTGTCTGTGCATCGATGGCATCGTATTCATGGTAGCCCCACTGGAACTAAGGTCAAGACTGGTTACGGACCACCAACGCGGGCAGGAAATAGGTGCAGTGCTGACAACTCAACTTGCAGCAACAGCGATTCCGCGTGCCTTGACATCTTGAAGAGAGCGCTTGAACGCTTTCAAATGCTTAGTTGCAAAAAGTTGATTTCTACCCACTTCACCAGATGCTCTAATCCGTCCATGGCTAACATGGCGACGGAAAGTAGATATCGACACGCCTAAATACTCAGCTGCTTCCAGTGCCGTAAATTCATCCTCGGCAAGGTGGCCAAATACTTGATCATGAGAAAAATTCTCCCCCTGAGTACTTGGCGAAGCAAGTAACGCAAAAAACCTGGCACGCTCATTGGAGCCCAGTTGCGTAAAATTTTTATAGACAGCTTCAGCGGTGACTTGGCTCATGGTGGACCTCATTTTAGATATTTTTTAAGGGCTGCATAGAAGTTTTCATGTGAACCCAATTGGTAAAAATCAATCAGTAACAGTTCTATATTCACACCTTCCGCCTTGAGCTCCTCGTTCGTAGGCGGACGGTAAGCCATTAAATACTGCTGGTGATTGTGTGTAAATTTATACACACAGATACCTTGCAGATCCCCGGTCTTGGGCTCACCAATGCTGGGATCTTCACAGACAAACTCAACCGCATCCTCAATGACCAATTGAAATGGATTGTGTTGCTTCTTTACGAATGCTACGAAGGGCGGCTTGTAGATCGGTATCATATTATGAGTTCTTAATTACTCAAATATGAGTATATATGAGGCCACAACCTCTTGCAATACACGAATGTCATCACCCACGCGGACCATCGAACAGCAATTCGGCCAGCCTTGTCGTCAGCCACAAGCTCGTTTCGCTGAGTTTCTTGCCGTGCAGGGCTAGCCGGCGCACGGGCAGGCGCGACAGGGCCAGGGCGGGGCAGGGGACTTCCTGCAAATAGCCCTTGTAGTTGTCGTAGTTGGCGATGTTCAGGGGCAGGATGGCCCAGCCCAGCTCGTCGGCCACCATTTCCGCGATACTGTAAAAACTGTCGGAAAACCAGACGGCGGGGCTGAATGCGTGTTCGCGGTTCAGCTCTGAATCCATGATCAGCTGGCGGTAGCGGGTCAGCTCGTTGCGGCTGATTTCCTTGCCGTGCGCCATCGGGTGGCCCTTGGCGACGAACACGCCCTGCGCCACGCTGCCGATATGCTGCTGCTCCAGCACGGGCGATATCGGGCCACGGTCGAAGTGGAAGGCCACGTCCGCCTGCTGCTGCTCCACGTATTGCGCCACTTCCGAAGCCGTGGCGTTGAGCATGACCAGTTCCAGCGCCGGGTAGCGCGCCGCCAATTCTTTCACCAGGGTACTGATGGCCAGGTAGGGCAGGGCTTCGTCCAGCGCCAGGGTTAGCCGCGCCTCCGGCGCCACGCTCAGCAATTGGGCGCGCAGCTGCAAGCGCTCGGCCTGGCGCAGCAGTTCGCACGCTTCCAGGTACATCACCTTGCCCGCTTCCGTCAGCACGGCGCTGCGGCGCGAGCGGTCGAACAGTTCCACGCCGAATTCCGCTTCCAGCAAGCCGATCGAGGTACTGACCACCGATTGCGCGCGGCCCAGCCTGCGCGCCGCGCCCGAGAAAGAACCGGCCGCGACGGCCGCCTCGAAGTAACGCATTTGTTCCAAAGTCCATTGCATGACGTCAGCCTATCTGTTTTACAGATGGATTTTAACTTGAATGCCATTCAGGGACGACATAAAATGACTTTCACATTCAACAACACGAGATCCGCCATGAAAAACGCTCAACACAATACGCCCGCCATCAGCTTCAGCTGGTGCCACGATGCCACGCAGGAAGATACGCTGTGCAAGTTATATCTTGATAACGTCAGCGCCGACTATATCTCCCATTCGGAATTGCAGGGCGAGCGTGCCGATGCACCTGGCAACTGGCGTGCGGACTTGCCTGAGGTCATCCGTGGCGAAATCCGCGCCGCCCTGTCGCATGACTGGGAGCATGGCGATTCGACCCTGCTGGCCGTCGCCACTGCTGGCGACGCCATCGTCGGCATGGCCCTCGTGTCCATCGACACGCGCCAGCGCGCCTCGAAATCGTTTGCCGCGCTGGACGACCTGGTCCTGTTGCCCTCCGTGCGTGGCAGCGGCATCGGCAGCCTGCTGGTGGAATGGGTGGCAGCCGAACTGCGCAGCCACGGCATCGCCCGTTTGTTCCTCGAATGCGGCGCGCACAACCTGACGGCGCAGAAATTCTTTCAGGGACGTGGCTTCAAGCAAGTGTCCGTCGTCATGCTGCGCGAACTGGACGCAGCGGATGCCGCCGCTGCAGTCGATGACCAGGAGGCTGACCGTGGCTGACGAGCGTTGCCCCCGACAAAACCAGGCCCGCGGCAGCCTGGAACGTAAATATTTGCGCAGTACCAAATTCATCCATACCGATAGTTGTTAAAGAATACATGAGTTACCTATGCATCCAATGAAAAAATGGCTGACGCTGGCCATCGTCTCCAGCGCCTTGTTCCTGATCGTGGTCGACATGACCGTGCTCTACACTGCCTTGCCCGCGCTGACGCGCGACTTGCAGGCATCGTCCTCGCAAAAACTGTGGATCATCAACGTGTACGCGCTGGTCGTCTCCGGTCTGTTGCCCGGCCTCGGCACCCTTGGTGACCGATTGGGCCATAAACCTGTCTTTCTTGCCGGCCTGGCCGTTTTCGGCATCGCCTCGCTGTGCGCCGCGTTTTCGCCCGCGCCAGAATGGCTGATCTTTGCCCGCGTCTTGCTGGCCATCGGCGCCGCGCTGATGATGCCGGCCACCCTGTCCATCATTCGCCTGACCTTCAGCGACAGCCGCGAGCGTTCGTTCGCCATTGGCGTGTGGGCCGCCATCGCCTCGGGCGGCGCCGCCTTCGGCCCCGTGCTGGGCGGTTTCCTGATGGAACATTACTGGTGGGGTTCAGTCTTCCTGATCAACGTGCCTATCGTGCTGCTGACCGTGGTGCTGGCTGCCGTCGTCTTGCCGAAACGGGCAGGCAACCGCGACAAGCCGTGGGATCTGGCCGGTTCGCTGCAAATCATGATGAGTCTGCTCGGTGGCGTATATGCCATCAAGGAACTGGGCAAGCCATCGCCAGCGTATGCGATTGCCGCCGCAGCTTTCGCCGTGAGCGCCTTCTTCATGCTGACCTTCGTGCGCCGCCAGAAGCGCCAGGCCAAGCCGCTGATCGACTTCGCCCTGTTCCGCGAGCTGCCGTTTTCCAGCGCCGTGGCTGCCGCCATGGTGGCCTCGGCCGCCCTGATCGGCATGGAACTGGCGCTGAGCCAGCACATGCAGCTGGTGCGCGAACTGTCGCCGCTGGAAGCGGGCCTGCTGCTGTTGCCGCTGCCGCTGGCGTCCGTGTTTGCGGGGCCATTGACGGGCTTCATGCTGCCGCGCGCCGACAAGGCCATGGTCTTGTGGGGTTCACTGTTGCTGTCCGGCATAGGCATGGCCAGCTATCTGCTGCTGCATGATGCCGCCGTCTCGGCGCAAGTGGCCAGCCTGGTGATTCTGGGCCTGGGCCTGGGCGCCGTCATGACGGCTGCGTCGAGCGCCGTGATGCTGAACGTGGCGCCGCAGCAAGCGGGCATGGCCGCCTCGATCGAGGAAGTGTCGTACGAGCTGGGCGCAGTGATCGGCGTCACCGTGCTGGGCACCATCCTGTCGGCCGTCTACAGCGCCACCCTGGTGATCCCGGAAAGCGTGGGCGTGTTGCCTGACGTACATGACACGCTTGACGCGGCACTGCTGGCCGCCGAACAATTGCCGGCCGAACTGGGCTTGCAAGTGTCGGAACTGGCCCGTTCGGCCTTCGACAAGGCGTTCATTGTCGTGCTGGCCACGGCCTCTGCCATCCTGATAACGGCAGCGGCAACCATCCGCCACTTGCATCTGCGCGCCCACCGCGCCACGGGCGCCGCGGCCTGATCCATGGGACCTTGCGCCCCAGAAATGCTTCCCTGACCACGGGCAGAGTTGCTGTGGCGCCTTAGTGCAGCAGCGGTGCTATTTGCTCGCGCAAAGTCAGCCATTGGGCGTCCAGCACAGCTTGGTTGGGGTCATGCCCGGCCCGTTTTACCAGGGTAAAACCCTTGTGCGGCGCGGTGATGCTATCAAAATAGCGGCGCGCGATGGCCGGCGAAGCCAGCAGATCTTCTTCTCCCATCACGAGGAAGACGGGCAGCTCAAAACGCGTGCCCAGCGCGGGCAGGTCGACTGTCGAGAACATGCCATCGCCGTGCATGCCGATGAACTGGAGATACGAGTAATCATCGGCCGCTTCCGCGTCGGCCAGCGCCTGTGGCGTGGCGTAGAACGGCGCGGGCTGCCACCAGTGTTTCGGCGGCGCATCCGTTGCCAGCGCTTCATACTTGCGGTCAACGCGGCGCAGGATGCCGAAATTGCGCGGGTCGCGCCAAGGCGGCGGGCCCAGCACTGCCAGTTTTTCCACGGTGGCCGCATCCCTTGCCGCTTGCGCCAGCGCAAGGACGCGGCGGTACATATCGGCCATGTTTTGCTGCGAGTCGACCACCTGTGCCGTGCCGATATACGCGTGGAACAGTTCCGGGCGCGCCTTTGCCATGTGTACGCCGAGGATGGAACCCCAGGAACTGCCCATCAGGATGACTTTTTGCTGGCCCAGGCGCTGGCGAAAATAGTTGACTACGGCGATGCCGTCGTCGCGCATTTGCGCCACGCTCAAAGGCACATCGTCGGACGGGCGCTGTTTCGTGTAAGTCATGCCGGCGCCGCGCTGGTCCCACTGCACCAGGGTGTAATCGTGCTGCCAGCGGCCGTAGAGGGCGTCCGCAAACGGACTCAAGGGATTACCAGGGCCGCCGTGCAGGAACAGGATCACGGGGTTGCTGCAGGCAGCGCCCGCCACCGTGATCCATTGCTCGATGCCATTGATCGGCACGTAACCTTGTTCGCGGATGGCCTGGTCCGGCGCGGCGCAGATGGAACTGGCAGCCACGGCGGGTTCGGCGTGCAAGGCCGCATGTGGCAACAGCATGGCCAGCAAGGTACACACGCGTGTCAGGCGGTAGCGCGTTATTGCCAAAGGTGTCATCAGCTTACCTGGCTGGCTGTTGAGGTCAGCCGCCAAAGTAGCGTTTTTTACACCAAGTGTCCAGCTTGAAATACTTCTGCGATGATTTAGTTGGCCTTGCTGGCGCGCAGCAGCCGCAGCCCGTTCGCCACCACCAGCAGGCTGGCACCCACGTCGGCAAACACGGCCATCCACAAAGTCGCCATGCCGGCCAGGGCCAGGGCGAAGAAGACGGCCTTGATGCCGATGGCAAAGCTGATGTTTTGCACGAGGATGGTGCGCGTGCGCTGGCTCAGGAGGATGAATTCGGGCAATTTGCCCAGTTCATCATCCATCAGGGCCACGTCGGCCGTCTCGATGGCCGTGTCGCTGCCGGCCGCGCCCATGGCGAAGCCGATGTCCGCCTGTGCCAGGGCGGGCGCGTCGTTGACGCCGTCGCCCAGCATGGCCACCACACCAAATTGCTGCTGCAAGGCCTTGATTTCATCGAGCTTGTTTTCCGGCAGCAATTCCGCCTTGACCAGGCTGATACCCACGTCAAGCGCAATGCGCTGCGCCGTCAACAGGTTGTCGCCCGTCAGCATCACGGTAGTCACGCCCAGCGCGTTCAGTCTGGTGATGGCGGCGGCGGCTGTCGGGCGCAGCACGTCGGCCACGGCGATCACGCCCAGCGCACCGGCTGGCGTGGCCAGCACCATGGCCGTGTAGGCTTGCTGTTCCAGCCGTGCCAGCACGGCTTGCAGTTCCGGGCTGAGCAAGTTCAAATCCGTCATCAGGCGCGCATTGCCCAGGTAATACGTCTGGCCATCGATACTGCCGCGCACGCCGCGCCCGTGCAGGGCGGCAAACTGGGCGACTGGCAAGTGGCTGCTGGCGGGCGGGCCCGCCTTGACGATGGCGGCGGCCAGCGGATGGGCGGAATGCGCGTCCAGGCTGGCCGCCAGCAGCAACACGGCGTCGCCGCTGCTGCCAGCAAGCGCCACCACGTCCGTGACGGCTGGCTTACCCATGGTCAGGGTGCCCGTCTTGTCGACGGCGATGGCCTTGATGCGGTAGCCCGTTTCCAGGAATTGTCCGCCTTTTACGAGGATGCCGCGCCGCGCGGCCGCCGTCAGGCCGCTGACCACGGTGACAGGCGTGGAAATAACCAGCGCGCACGGGCAGGCGATCACCAGCATCACCAATGCCTTGTAGACCCACGCCAGGAATGGCGCGCCCAGCAGCAGAGGGGGCAAGATAGCCACCAGGATGGCAAATACCACCACGGCCGGCGTGTAGTAGCGGGCGAAATTGTCGACAAAGCGCTGCGTGGGCGCCTGCTTGCCCTGCGTTTCCTCGATCACCTTGACGATCTTGGCCAGGGTGCTGTTGCCGCTGTTGGCTGTCACAGTGATGTCGAGCACGCCCCGTTCATTGATGGTGCCGGCATACACCACGTCGCCTGCGGTCTTGTCGACCGGCATGCTTTCGCCCGTGATCGGCGCCTGGTTGACGGACGACTCGCCGCTCTGCACGACGCCGTCCAAGGCGATGCGCTCGCCCGGTTTCACGCGCATGGTGGTGCCGATGGCCACTGACGCCACGGGTACCTGCTGCCATGCAGCGTTGGCATCGGCCACCGTGGCCACGTCGGGCGCCAGCTGCATCAGGCTGTGGACGGCGTTGCGGGCGCGGTTCAGCGACAAGCCTTCGATCAGTTCGGCAATGGCGAACAGAAAAATGACCATGGCCGCTTCGGGCCACTGGCCGATGGCGACGGCGCCGATGACCGCCAGGCTCATCAGGAAATTGATGTTCAGAGTGAAACTTTTCAGGGCGATCCAGCCTTTTTTCAGCGTTGTCCAGCCGCCCGTGGCGATCGACAGCAGGGCCAGGGCGATGACCAGTGGCGAACTGTCTGCGTGCGTAGTCCACGCCAGCGCTTCGGCACCAAACGCGGCCAGCCCGGAGACGATCAGCAAGCCTTTCTGCATGCCGCTCAGCCTGCCTTCGTTCGGATCGCGCACGACGGCAGCGCCCGCATCCATGGGCACGGCTTGCATGCCGATGCCGTGCAGCGCCGCTTCCACCGTGGCCAGCGAGGGCAGGGTGTGGTGCACGTCCAGCACGCGGTTCATCAGGTTGAAATCGAGGCCCACCACGCCCGCCAGGCTGCCCAGCTTGTTGCGGATCAAGCGTTCTTCCGTGGGGCAATCCATGTTGGCGATGCGGTATTTCGCCGTCTGCGCGCCGGCGATGGGCGCGCTGGGCAGGGCTGGCGCCGCATGGGCGGCAGGTGCACTGGAGCAGGCATGCTGGCTGGAACAACAACTGGCGGCCTTGGGCACGGCGGCTGGCTCGTGGTCGCGAGTGTGGTCATGAGCATGGTTATGGCTGTCGTGCGGCATCGCATCATCCTTCAGGATTCGTGTATGCTTCCATTAGAAACCCTGTAGCCGCTACAGGGTCAAGCAAAATTTGCATGTTGGAATGAGAAGAGGATGCCATGCGTATCGGAGAACTGGCCAAACGGACAGATTGTGACGTGGAAACCGTGCGTTACTATGAAAAGGCGGGCCTGCTGCAGGAGCCCGGGCGCAACAGCGCCGGTTACCGCGAATACAAGGACGAGCACCAGGAACGGCTGCAATTCATCCGCCACTGCCGCTCGCTGCAGATCGGCCTAGCCGATATCCGCGCCTTGCTGGAATTTAAGAACAATCCCGCAGAAGGTTGCCAGAGCGTTAATGAATTGCTCGACCACCATATCTTGCGCATCGCCGAGCAAATGGCGAACTTGCAAACCTTGCAGCAGCAACTGGTAACCCTGCGCCACCAGTGCGACCAGCCACAGCCATCGCAAGACTGCGCCATTTTACAAAACCTGTCCGAGGCTGCCAACGGCCACGACTGCGCTTGCCATACCGAATTGCACTGATGCCATTGATGCCATTGGTGCATGCTGAACTGCTGTCCCTACCCGTACTATTAACCCTCTCGCTGCTGTCCGGTCTGGCCCACGCTGCCGAGCCAGCCCATTATCTGACGCTGTACCGCGTGCCCGGCGTGCCGCGCACGGACGATCCGTATACCTGGAGCACGGCCGGCGGCAGCCAGCTGGTGAAGGGCTTGACGAATGCGCAAGGGCAGGCATTCGTCCAGCCGGCCGACGGCGAGGAAGAGTACGTCCTGGAAACACTTAGCATGCGCTGGGCGTTCAGCGTTCCGGCCCGTTGCTGGCAGGAACAGCCAACCGCCCTGCAGCAATGCATGCAAGGGCAGCAAAGCGCCAGCCGCTACGATATCGAGCAGGACGCGGCGAAACTGGAGCGCGAGAAAGAACATCAGGCCAGGGGAGCTGCCTACGGGCAAGCGGCCCAGGCCAATGACGATGCATTGGCCTGGCTGGGCAAGCTGCCGGCCGTCTGGTCTACGCAGGAGCACGCCAGGCGCTTGCTGGCCGTGAGCGAACAGATACAAAAGCATATCGCCAGCGGCTTGCGGCAAGGCGGGCACGATGTGCGCACCTTCGCCTGTCAGCCGCCCACCAGGTATGGCACGCTGCCGCAGCAGCAAGCCGTGCTGGCCTATCTGCTGCAGCCGCTACCCGTGCTGCACGCCGGGTAGGCATGGGACGAACTGGTCGCAGCGGCCGCACAAGGCAACTGGATGGCGCGCCTGGAAGTTTATTACGCGCTGGCTGGCCGCAAGGTGGGCGAACTGAGCTACCTGGAGCAGGCGCGCCTGGTGAAATTGATGGAATGGCTGCAGCGGCGCGAAATCGGCGGCCTGTATAGTTTCTTTGCCGCCAGCACCGTGCGCAATAGCGAGCTGCTGGAAAGAGTGGAGCGCCTGGCCGCCATGCAGGGCAGCGTCAGCGACCAGCGCGTCGTGGGCACGCTGTTGCAAGGGGAGGGCGATCCTGCGCTGGTGGCAGCAGGCAAGAAGATGCTGGCTTGCGCGGCCAGCGCCATGGCATCGGCGCGCTGATGCGGTCAGTGCAGCGCAGCGCGCTGCACCGCAGCGTGCATGGCGCAGGCGCCGAGGAGGTATGGAAATGGCGGAAGTGGGGGGCATGGGCACACAGGGCGCGTCGCTCCACGGTCCGCGCAGCTATTTCTCTTTTGATATCACGGCACCCCGCTCATGCGCATTGCGGCAAGGTCCAGCCTTCATAGCCCATGTCGGTCGGGTAGATGGCGCGGTGACTGGCCCAACGGGCATGGTCGAGGATGCCATCTTCATGCATGTCCAGCACCCATTCCGTGCTTTCCAGCATGCTGCCATCCTTGTGATACACGCGGAAGTAGCTAGCCGTGCTGAGCGCGCGCACGATGTTGTGCGCCATGCCGTTGCCATAGTGCGGCACGTAGGTCTTGATCACGCACACGCCGTTATCGCTCCATTGCTGGGCATACACGGTGGCGTTGCGCGCTGCGGACACTTTGATGAACAGCCAGCCTGCCAGCAGGATGGTGAGCACGATGGCAGCGGAAATCAGGCCGGTTTTCTTGAGTAGCTGCATGGAATCATGGCGTCGCCAAAAACGATAATGCCGCATTGTATGCCAGGAGGGGAAATACTTGCCGTACAGCACGTACAGCAAGTATTTATCCGCTTATTACACTTTTCTGTCCTGCTGACTATTTCTGCTGTCTATTTCGACAATGCCGCGTGCAGGGCATTGGCCATCTCCAGGTGATGCTGCAATGCGGGCAAGTTTTTGCTGGCAAAGGCCTTGATGTCGGGATCGCTGGCTTTCTGGCTGGCATCGGTGAACAGCTTGACGACATCCCTGTGCGCGGCCACGCCGATGCTGGCCGCGTATTCCGCGTCAAACTGCTTGCCTTCCAGGCGGCTCAGCTTGTCGATCTGTACCTTGTGCCTGGCACCGGGCTGGTCGCTGACCTCGATCTGCTTGCTGCTGGCCAGCTGTTTCAATTCGTCGGCCACTTTCGTATGCTCGGTCACCATGGCATCGGCGAATTTCTTCACGTCCCCGTTGCTGCTCTTGCTTTGCGCCACTTTGCTGGCGGCAATTTCCGTACTGCCTGCGTCGGCAGCCTTGCTAAGGAATTGCTTGTCGTATGCGCCGGGCGCGGCGGCAGCGATGCTGTCGATGGCGATGCCGCTCAAGAGCGCCACGGTGGCGCCGATGGCCACGCTTTTCAAGGAAGGGATATGGGAACTGGTGGTTGAAATGCGCATGGAAAATCCTTTCGTGACTGGGTTTTTGTACAGGCTGGGGTTTGAGGTGCAGTGGAACGGAAAACCGGGTTAAGGCACTGGTACCACTTTCAGGTATTGATACAGCGTCTCGCGACTGATGCCGAACTCGCGCGCAAGCGTGGCTTTCTGCTCGCCGCCGCCCGCACGGCGGCGCAGCTCGACAACCTGGTCGTCCACCAGCGCCTTCTTGCGACCACGGTATGCGCCGCGCTGCTTGGCCAGCGCAATCCCCTCTCGTTGCCGCTCGCGGATCAGCGCCCGCTCGAATTCCGCAAAAGCCCCCATGACCGACAGAAGCAGGTTCGCCATCGGCGAATCCTCACCGGTGAAGGTCAGGCATTCCTTGACGAACTCGATGCGGATGCCTCGCTTGGTGAGCTGCTGCACCAGGCGGCGCAGGTCGTCCAAGTTGCGTGCCAGCCGATCCATGCGGTGCACCACAACCGTGTCGCCCTCGCGTGCGAACGACAGCATGGCATCGAGCTGCGGCCGCTCGGTGTCTTTCCCTGATGCCTTGTCGATGAATTGCTTGTCCACCTGGATGTGATCGAGCTGACGCTCTGGATTCTGGTCGAAACTGCTGACCCGGACATAACCGATACGTTGACCTCGCAAAACGTGCTCCTTAACAAGATGTGTCAGGAAAGACTCTATGACCGTTCAAGGTACATGTCAAGTAATCGAGATAGCAACCCTATCCTGACGGATTGCCTTGGGGGGGGGGGGCTGACATCAGGTTAGGGTATAGCTCAAAATGACACATCCGAAATTTTCTACATGTTGAAATTACCTTACGGGAATTTCTGAAGATCAAAAATTAATGTAATGGTTTTCAAGTACATCATATGATCGGGAGGCCACGAAGATGAGTTGACACGACAAAGCATCTAAATTAGCTATTATCGGCTGCTATACAAGATAAAGGTTTGGAAATGAAAATTCTGATCGTTGAAGACGAGCCCAAGATTGCAGCCTTCATCAAGCGCGGTTTCGTTGAGGAAGGTTTCGCTGCTGATCTCGCCGCAGATGGGCCGGACGGGCTCCATCTCGCGCTGACGGGAGTATATGACCTCATCGTACTTGATGTCATGCTACCCAGGCAGGACGGCTGGTCGGTGCTCACACAGATCAAGGAACACCTGCCCGACCAGCCGGTGATTCTCCTCTCGGCACTTGACGCCGTTTCTCATCGAGTCAAGGGCCTGGACCTGGGCGCCGATGACTACCTGGTCAAGCCGTTTGCGTTTTCCGAATTGCTTGCCCGTGTGCGCAACGCCTTGCGTAGAGCGCCGGCACAACATCCCGACATCTTGCGTTTGGCTGACCTCGACATGGACCTGGCTCGGCACAAGGCATCACGGGCGGGAAAGCCGCTTGACCTCGCTCCGCAGGAGTACCGACTGCTCGAATACCTGCTTCGTCATTCCGGCGAGGTGCTGACCCGGACGCGGCTGGCTGAACAGATATGGGACATCAATTTTGACGGCGACAGTAACGTGGTCGACGTCGCTGTGCGTCGACTGCGGCGCAAAGTTGACGATCCCAGCGACCGGAAACTGATTCACACTCTGCGGGGCGTCGGCTATGTCATTGAAGAACGGATTTGAGCCGATGGCCCTCATCAGGGAGCGCGGTTCGATCGCTTTTCGCCTCACGGTCTGGTACGCGCTCCTTAGCGTGGTGTTGATCGCATCAGCCGGCAGCATCCTTTACTGGGTTCTGGCGGACCGACTGCGCCAGGAAGATGACCAATGGCTGGCGGGTAGGATCGCCGATGTGCGCGGTATCCTGTTGTTACATTCCCGCGACTCCGCGGGTCTCCAAGAAGAGATTCATCGCGAGGCATCGATGCTTCCCGGCTCCTATCTTCGCGTCGTTGATACCCAAGGCATCACTGTGGTCGAAGCCCCGATCCCTCATGCCGTTGGGGGCGGAGACCCATTCGCCGATCCCCGTTTCCAAGCACGCGGCAATGAACTGGGCATGGACTGGGCTTCAGGTTCGGGGGAAACGTACCGCCTCATGTTCGCTCACGTCGGCATCGGCACCGGATTCACGGTGCAGGTGGCAATGAACCGGACAAGTGAAGAGGATGTACTCGCGGCATACCGGCGCATTCTGTGGCTCGCTCTTTCCGCTTCGCTTGCCATCGCCGTCATTGCGGGCTACCTGATCGCGCGGCGTGGCCTGCAGCCAGTGTCCCGCCTGGCAGCGATCATCGCGGAGCTGAGCGCAGCACAGTTGCATCGGCACGTGGTGGACGACGACTGGCCTCGGGAATTACGACTGCTTGCCGCCAATTTCGACCAGCTCCTAGAGCGCCTGGATGAGTCGTTCGTCCGAATGTCCCGGTTTTCCGCCGATATCGCTCACGAATTGCGCACCCCTCTCCACATTCTTCAGGGCGAAGCAGAACTGGCTCTTTCCAAGGACCGCTCAAAGGAGCAATATCGCGACTGCATCGCATCGGCTACGGAGGAGTACGAGCGCCTGGCACGGATGGTGGACGCGTTGTTGTTCCTCGCCCGTACGGAACAACCCGACTCGCTGCCTAACAAGCAAACGCTGGTCATTGAGCATGAGATCGCAGCCGTGTGCGCTTTCTACCAGGCGCTGGCGGACGAGCAAGAAACCACGCTGATCGCTGGTGGCAAGGGGACGGTGCTGGCCGATTCCGCCTTGTTGCGGCACGCGTTGGGCAATCTGATCATCAATGCGTTACGTCACACTGCCAGCGGCGGGTCCGTTGTTGTCGATGTGGCGGAAACACCTGATCGCGCTGTAAAAATCGTCGTCAGCGACACCGGAGAGGGCATTGCGCCGGAGGACTTGCCCCACGTTTTCGATCGTTTCTATCGTGCCGACAGCGCACGCTTCAGGCAGGGCGCTGGCACAGGACTGGGCCTCGCGATTGTCAAGTCCATCATGCTGCTGCACGGCGGGTCGGTTTCTCTCGAAAGCCAACTTGGCTGCGGCACCGCTGCGACTTTGAGGTTCCCAGCCTCATAACGACGACGTGAATCTGGCATTCCAAGATGACCAAATGGTCAGCTTCCGGTCATGTCGTAGCACTACTTCGTTCGCTATGATAGCGTCCATATAAAGTCGGGCCTCAACCTTAACGCACGATTTTTCCATTCCCTGCATAGGTTCTGATACCACTCGGTACAACCTGAGTCGCATTAAAAGAAAGAGATATTTGATGGAAGAGTTCCTAATAGCTCAATTTGATATTTCTTATATCGATGTCAGCGCCTATATTGGCCTGACCGCCGCCGGCATCATGACCCTGAATCTTTTCATTGGGCTGATGCTTTCGGTGCACTACAACACCGAACTCCGTTGGCCTCATCGGCGTCTCCCGCTGCTGGATCTTCACAAATGGTCAGGTTACGGCGCCCTATTTGTTTCGTTGCTGCATCCCGCGTGGTTACCATTGGCCAAAGCGGCGAATTACACGGTGCTTGCTGTCTTCTTCCCTTTTATCACGCGCGAGCAGCCGATCTTGACGAGTTTGGGTGCGCTCGCGGCTTACACACTTATATTCGTCGTAGTCACCGCGTACCTGCGAAACCGATTTGCGTATACGTTTTGGAAAAAACTGCACTACGCAAGCTATATCGTGATCGCTTCATTTCTAGTCCATGGAATTTTCACCGAACCGTCTTTGAAACATGGTGCTGTGATCGACTACCTGGACGGCGGCAAGCTATTTATTGAAGCTTGCGCGCTGGTCTGCGTCGGCCTCGTTATCTGGCGCGTGACATATGGAACCAAGCTTCGTGCATTCAATGCGGCACAACAACCGGGAGCGCCTTCTTGGCGCGGTGAACTGGTAATTCATTCGATCATCGATGTGCGCGATGACGTCAAAATGTTCCGACTGG
This sequence comes from Janthinobacterium woesei, assembly GCF_051380875.1. Classification (NCBI taxonomy): domain Bacteria; kingdom Pseudomonadati; phylum Pseudomonadota; class Betaproteobacteria; order Burkholderiales; family Oxalobacteraceae; genus Janthinobacterium; species Janthinobacterium woesei. The sequence goes on along the minus strand of NZ_JBNYXW010000019.1, from coordinate 10,169 downwards.
TGAACCCGCGCGGCGGGGATCTGCCTTTTGCGTTTTTACCAGGACAGTATCTGAGATTTCGACTCAAGCATGACGACAGTGTGTTTACCCGCAGTTACAGCATCTGCTCGGCACCAGACTCAACAAGTTTTTGCGAAATCGCGGTAAAGCGTGCGAGCGATGGCAAAGGGTCGGCATATCTGTACAGCAAGACCCAAGTGGGGCAAGTCTTGACATGCGATGGGCCGCACGGCAGTTTCACGTTCACTGGCGCCGATTCCGACGGCGTTGTTCTCATCGCTGGCGGAATCGGCTTGACGCCGCTGCTATCGATCATCCGCCATCTGGCGACCCAGAACTGGCCGCACGACGTGTTTCTTCTGTTTGCTGTCAGTACCCCGACGCATGGTTTGTTCGAGGAAGAACTACACGCACTCGCCAAACAATATCGGCATTTCAACTACTTGATTCTGCCCTCGCGAATCGACGGATCGGCATGGCCGGGGCCAAGCGGTCGCTTGCAGCCTTCTCATCTTGTGGAACTCGCCCCTCAGATTGCCCGCCTTCCAGTCTACCTTTGTGGACCTGAGCCAATGATGTCAGCGACAATTTCAAGCCTTCGCAGTTTGGGCGTGGACGAAGCACAAATCCATACCGAATCATTCGGCGGCGCAATCATTCACGATGACGCACTACGCGCCGCGACCATCTTTTTTGCAAAGTCCAAGAAAACGGGACTTGTCACTGCAGGCAGGACGCTGCTTGACGCAGCAGAAGAATACGGCGTACCGATCGAATCGCTTTGCCGAACCGGGATATGCGGAACATGTAAAGTCCAACTGATTTCAGGTGAAGTCAAGATGCTCACAGACACATCGCTTACAGCGCGGGATATTAACAATAACCTTGTCCTCGCTTGCCAGGCACGGCCGACCACATCCACATTAGAAATCGCATGCTAATCCTACAAAACATCACGAGAGTACAATGAAAAAATTCCAATATGAATGGATTGTCTTTGGTCTGCTTGCCACTGCTGGCGCGGCGCAGTCGGAAGAATTCACAGGTCAGTATCTAGCCACAGGCAATCTCTCCACCCAGTCGCGCCTAATGCCCTCACTGAATAGTCGGTTGACAGCGAATTATGCGCCACCCGCCCTGACGGGAAATTTCGATTTTCGTCTGGAGCGCTACACCGAAAATTCGTATCACACCGTCGATGGCAACATGACGCGCGAGCGGAAGTTTGAAGCGCAGGTCAATTTCAATTTCCCACTCACCGAACATTTTACGGCAACGGTCGGTGCGCTACGGCATGAAAACTACACGTTCCGGGACAACTATAACTGGGCGGTCGCTGGTTTGTCATGGTCTGGCGATGTCGCAAAGGACCTGAGTCTCACCACGGCGCTCTTTGCTGAAAAGCGTAACGGTGGTGGTCGCACTTTTTATGATTTGTCCGGAACTGCCGAGCAACGATTCAATGAGAAGTATGGGGCGTTTGTCGCCGCTCATATTTACGAAAATTTGGGCGAGTTCGACGCATCGCCGTCTCATAAACGCGAGTTTGAGACGGGCATAAATTACTACATCAGTAAACGGTATTTCGCCGGAATTTCCTACTTTTATCATCAGCAGGTTGGCGACCCAAGCGACCGTTTTTCGTTTGTAAAACTAAAGGTGGGAGTAAATTTCTGAAAATTAAGTTCTTGACAATGCATAGAGTTGCATAGTTATAAGGTTTCATGACGATGGCGAAAAAATGACAAAAAAGAACATCGGCAGCACACTTAAACAAATTCCAATCGGAATCTGGATGCTCGGCTTCGTGAGCATGCTGATGGATATTTCTTCGGAAATGGTCCATAGCCTGCTCCCCCTATTCATGGTCGGCACGCTCGGGGCCAGCGCCTTTGCTGTTGGTTTGATTGAAGGACTCGCCGAGTCCACAGCCCTCATTGTGAAAGTGTTCTCGGGGGCATTGAGCGACTACCTCGGCAAGCGCAAGGGCCTGGCATTGTTCGGTTACGCGCTTGGCGCGCTGACCAAGCCACTTTTTGCAATGGCGAGTACCACCGGCATTGTACTCACGGCACGGTTGCTGGACCGGGTGGGGAAAGGTGTGCGAGGGGCACCGCGCGATGCGTTGGTCGCCGATATCGCGCCACTGCACCTGCGCGGCGCGGCATTCGGCCTGCGCCAGTCACTCGATACGGTGGGTGCGTTCCTTGGCCCACTGCTCGCGGTCGGTCTGATGCTTCTGTGGGCTAACGATTTCAGGAAGGTCTTTTGGATAGCGGTGATTCCGGGCGTGCTGGCCGTTGCGCTGCTTGTATTCGGCGTGCGTGAACCAGAGCAGCATCAAAATGGCAAGCGTACCAACCCTATTCGTCGAGAAAATCTAGCCCGTCTTAATACCCAATATTGGTGGGTGGTTGGGATTGGAGCTGTGTTCACACTGGCCCGTTTCAGCGAAGCGTTCCTGGTCCTGCGCGCGCAGCAAAGCGGCATCGCGGTTGCGTTGGTGCCCCTGGTCATGGTCGCGATGAATTTGATTTACGCCGCCTCGGCGTATCCGTTTGGCAAACTTTCCGACCGTATGAGTCACACGACGCTGTTGGCGCTCGGGCTTGTCGTATTGGTGGCCGCCGATTTGATTTTGGCCACCAGCGATCATTGGGCGGTTGTATTGACTGGCGTCGTGCTGTGGGGCGTTCACATGGGTATTACGCAAGGGTTATTGGCAACGATGGTGGCCGATACAGCACCGGCCGATCTGCGCGGGACAGCCTATGGCGTGTTCAATTTAATGAGTGGGATTGCCATGCTGATAGCGAGCGTCGTGGCAGGTCTGCTATGGGATCGGTTTGGAGCTTCGTCTACCTTCTATGCAGGTGCCGTCTTTTGTTTGGTGGCTTTGATTGGACTCGCCAAGTATCGTACTGGCGCGGTTCACCACAAGGTTGTCTCCTCCTCTGAGTAGTCCACCAACCCAAGTCAGCGTGGGGCAGTCACAGCCAAGCAGGAGAACTCCTGCCAGTCAGCTTTCTCTCGAACGAGCAGCGCGAAAACTACGGCCGCTACGCCGGCCCGCCGTCGCCCCATGATCTCGCCCGGTATTTTCACCTGGACGACACCGACCATGCGCTGATCGCACAGAAGCGCGGCGCGCACAATCGGTTGGGCTTCGCCGTCCAGCTTGGGACCGTGCGTTACCTTGGCACGTTCCTAGAAGACCCGCTGGCCGTGCCGCAGCCCTTGCTCTGGACGTTGGCCAAACAGCTGCGCATCGAAGCGCTGGACAAGGCGAGTGTCTACAATGCCGGCGAGCAGCGCTGGCTGCATGCGACGGAAATTCGCGCATCGTATGGCTACGTCGAATTCACGGAACCCCTGATCGCCTTTCGCCTGACTCGGTGGCTCTACGCCCTTTGCTGGACCGGCACCGTTCGGCCGAGCGTGCTGTTTGAGCGCGCCACAACATGGCTTGTGACGCACAAGGTGCTGCTGCCTGGCTGCACGACGCTCGAACGGTACGTTGCGCGCCTGCGCAGCCGCGTCGAGGAGCGTCTATGGCGCTCGTTAGGCAACGGGCTTAGTCTTGACCAGCAAACGCGCCTGGAAGGTCTCCTAGTCTCTTCTGGCGGCACTCGGAACTCGCCGCTTGATCGCCTGCGTACCGGGCCGGTTGTCGCCAGCAGCCGGTCGATGAGCCTGGCGCTGATGCGGCTACAAGCCGTTCGCGAGCTTGGCATACGGTTGCCGGCCGCCACGCGCATCCCGGCCACGCGGGTCGCGGCCCTGGCCCGGTTCGCCGGCGCCGCCAAGGCCAGCGCGATCCTGCGCCTGCCGGTACTGCGCCGCCTGGCCACCCTGGTCGCGTTCGTGCACTGCCTCGAAGCATCGGCACAGGACGACGCCTTGGAAGTGCTCGAAGTCATCCTGCGAGAGCTTTTCGGGGACGCCGTGAAGGCCGATAAAAAGTCGCGTCTACGCTCGCTCAAAGACCTTGACGAAGCGGCGGCCACACTCGCCAGCGCCTGTCAAATGCTGCTGGACGATACCGTGCCGGATGACGAGCTGCGCAAGCAGTTGTTCGCGCGGATTTCTCCTGATACGCTCGCGCTGGCCCTCGCCGGCGTCAATAAGTTGATTCGACCGACCGATAATGTGTATTACCAGGAGTTGGATGCCAAGTACAAGACCGTGCGCCGCTTCCTGCCTGCGCTGGCTGAACACATTCACTTTGGCGCGAATGCGGCTGGCGAACCGTTCATCGCTGCCTTTGCCTGGCTTCGCGCCAATATGACAGTGAAACGGCCCGGCAACGATGCGCCACGCGAAATTATCACAAAGCAATGGCAGCGCCATGTGCTGGGCGAGGATGAAGCCATCGATTTCCACGCCTACACATTCTGCATTTTGTCCGAATTGCGTATCGCGCTGCGTCGGCGCGACGTGTTCGTGGCCCCAAGCTGGCGGTACGCCGATCCGCGCGCAGGCCTGCTCAATAGCGCGGAATGGGAATCCACCCGCCCTATCATTTGCCGCACGCTGGGGCTGTCGGCGCTGCCGGGGCCGACCTTGACTACCCTGGCCGATGAATTGGACCGCACCTACCACGCGGTCGCAGCCAGGTTGCCCGACAAACCGGCCGTGCGGTTCGACAAGGTGGGCGAAAAACAAGAACTGGTGCTTAGCCCGTTGGACAAAATGGACGAACCGGCGTCGTTGATCGCGCTGCGCACCAAGGTCATGGGCATGCTGCCACGCGTCGATCTGCCGGAACTGATCCTGGAGATTGCGGCACGCACCCGCTTCACGGACGCTTTCACCCACATATCGGAGCGCACCGCGCGCGCCTCTGATTTGCATGTGAGCATCTGTGCGGTCCTGATGGCCGAGGCGTGCAACACGGGACCAGAGCCGCTGATTCGCGGCGACGTGCCGGCGCTCAAGCGCGACAGGTTATCTTGGGTGGACCAGAACTACCTGCGCGATGACACCATCACGGCGGCGAACACCATGCTGGTATCGGCACAGAGTCGTTCGGCGCTGGCCAGCGTGTGGGGCGGCGGCGAGGTCGCGTCGGCCGACGGCATGCGTTTCGTGGTGCCGGTGCGGTCAGTGCATTCCGGGCCGAACCCGAAATATTTCGGCGTCGGGCGCGGCGTGACCTGGTACAACCTGATATCGAACCAATTTTCCGGCCTGAACGACATCACGGTACCGGGCACGCTGCGCGACAGTTTGGTCCTGCTGGCCGTCGTCCTGGAACAGCAGACCGACCTTCAACCAACCCAGATCATGACGGACACGGGCGCCTACAGCGATGTGGTTTTTGGGCTGTTTCGCCTGCTTGGCTACCGATTCAGCCCACGCCTGGCCAATGTCGGGGGAACGCGCTTCTGGCGGATCGATTCAAAGGCCGATTACGGGCTGCTCAATTCTGTATCCGGACACAATATCAGCCTGCAAAAGATCGAACCGCATTGGGACGACATGCTGCGCCTGGCCGGCTCGCTCAAGCTCGGCCGCGTGCCGGCCGCCGGCATCATGCGCACGCTACAAGTCGGCGAGCGCCCGACCAGACTGGCCCAGGCCATCGCTGAGTTCGGCCGCATCGACAAGACGTTGCACACGCTGACCTACATCGACGACGAAGCCAAACGCCGGGGCACGCTGACCCAGCTCAATCGTGGCGAGGGGCGGCACAGTGTCGCCCGCGCCGTCTTCCATGGCAAGCGAGGAGAGTTACGACAGCACTACCGCGAAGGCCAGGAAGACCAGCTTGGCGCGCTCGGCCTGGTGCTGAATATGATCGTGCTGTGGAACACAAGCTACATGGAGGCCGCGCTGAACCATCTGCGCGCGGACGGCTTCGAGGTAGGGGACGAGGACGTGGCCAGGCTGTCGCCGCTGCTGCATGAGCACATCAACATGCTGGGCCGGTATTCGTTTTCGGTGCCGGAGGCGGTGGCCAAGGGCGAGCTGCGGTCGTTGCGCAACCCAGCGAGCGATGAGTAGACCAGTAAGCCGGGATAAAGCCAGAAATAGCACATAGATCGAAAAGTAATAAAAATGTCAGCTCTTATGGGAGGTATTTTACGGTCGCTGCTTGCTGAGCAAGCCCATCCCATCGAAAAGGTCAAAGTTTTACGCTAGGAGGTGGCGATCCAGTTTGGTCGATCCGCCCGAAAGATTGCTTAACCCGGTTTCCCGTTCCACTGCACCTCAAACCCCATGCTGGCGCAAGGGCGGGGCGCCATCATCAACGTGGCTTCCACGGCCGCCTTGCAGCCCGATCCCTACATGGCCGTGTACGGCGCCAGCAAGGCCTTCGTGCTGTCACTCTCGGCAGCGCTGTGGGCGGAAAACCGCCTGCTGGCCTGGCTGCCGCGTTTGCTACCGCGTGAGACTGTGCTGGGCATCGTGGAAAACATGCTCAAGCCCAGAATGCAATAATGATCAAAACACCATCGTGGCAAACATGGCCAGCACGGCCGCCGCCATCACTGCCGTGCACAGCCAGCCCAACCATCGCAGCCGGCGGGAAATGGTCAACGTTCCCATGATGGTAGGGCGCGACGCCATCACCATCATCAAGGCCATGATAGGCACGGAGATGACGCCGTTGATGACGGCGCTCCAGTACAGCGCCTTGATGGGGTTGAGCGGCGTGAAACACAGGGCCGCGCCCAGCGCGGTAGACGCAATAATGATGGCGTAGAACTTCTTGGCTGCCTTGGGTGCCAGTTCCAGGCTGTTTTTCCAGTGGAAGGCGCCGGCCATTGCGTAGGCGGCCGAGCCGGCCAGCACGGGAACGGCCAGCAAGCCCGTGCCGATGATGCCCAGGCTGAACAGGGCAAAGGCGAAGTCGCCGGCGATGGGGCGCAGGGCCGATGCGGCCTGCGCCGAGGTGTCGATATGCGTGATGCCTTGCGCGCCCAGAGTCACGGCGGTGGTGAGCATGATGAAGAAGGCCACCAGGTTGGAAAAGCCCATGCCGACGGCCGTGTCCATCTTGATGCGCTGGAACTGGCGGGGCGCCTGCTCCGGCGTGCGGCGCAAGGCTTGCGCGCTGGCGTCCGCCTGCAATTCCTCGACTTCCTGCGATGCTTGCCAGAAAAACAAATAGGGACTGATCGTGGTGCCGAACACGGCCACGATCATGGTGATCGAGGCGGCCGACCAGGCCAGCTTGGGCCAAATGGTGCGCAAGGCCACTTCCCCCCAAGGGATGTGCACGGTCAGCACGGTGGCCACATAGGCCAGCAAGCCGAGGGTCAGCCATTTCAGGATGCGCACATATTGTTGATAGGGAATAAACACTTGCAGCAGCAGCGATAGCAAACCGAAGCCCACCGCGTACAGGTGCGGCGGGCCGCCTGCGATGAGGGTCATGGCGTCGCCCATGGCAGCCACATCGGCGGCAATATTGATGACATTGGCCAGCAAGAGCAAGCCGACGATGGCGTACAGCAAGGGGCGCGGATAGTGGCGACGGATATTCGTCGCCAGCCCGTGCCCGCTGACCCTGCCGATCCTGGCGCTGATCACCTGGATGCCCAGCATTAATGGAAACGTCAGGCACACCGTCCACAGCATGCCGAAGCCGAACTGCGCGCCAGCCTGCGAATACGTGGCGATGCCGCTGGGGTCGTCGTCGGCCGCGCCCGTGATCAGGCCAGGGCCAAGCTTGCCCAGCCATGTGTCGGATGGGGCAGCCTTGACGGCGGCAGGCGTGGACAGGTCGCTGTGCATATGGATTAATCGGCAGGGAAATCGTCAAGATCGTGCGGTTCGCGCGCAGTGGCGCCCGTGCGCTCGAAACGGAAACGGGCAGACATTGCATACGCGGCCTTGCGCACGCGCATGATGGAGCCCAGCGGCCGGTGTGCCAGCACGCCATGCCAGGGGCTGAAGGCCATGCCGTCATCGACCGCGCGCGACAGGGCCTCGCTCCAGCCCGCCTGCGGCAGGGCCGTGATGCGCGCCACGGGCAGGTAGGGACTGTCTTCCTCGATCCAGGCGACGGACGCATCTTCCAGCGGCATGCTGGCGATGTCGCGGCACAGCTGGATGCGCACTTCCCAGGTGGCCGCATGGCCGGCAAAGTAAGCGACGACGGCTTCGCGCAAGCCGTTCGGCTTGTCGTCCAGGTCAACTGGCGCGTCTTTCAAGGCGGCCAGTTCGGGCGACACGGGCACGAGGGCCACCTTGGCCATGTAGTTGCCATACAGAATCGGCGCCTGGCTGTAGTAGGTTTCGCCCAGCGGGTGGGTTTCCGGATGGCCGCCAAGGCTTTTCAGGGTAGCGCTTTCGCCGCCCACCGCTTCGAGCGCCTTTTCCGTGCCTTGCAGCACGGTCGATAGCGCCTGCTTCAGGCGCGGCGCTTTGTCGGTAGTGCTGGCCAACAACTTCAAGCTGCCGAGGAATTTCTTGGCGCTGGGGGCCAGAAAGGCGGGACCGTTGACTAGCACGAAATCCTGCGTGCTGGCGGGCGCGTGGCCATCGCCATTGCCATCGCCACTCTCTGCGTCCAGGCTGGACAGTTGGACGCCCGGCACGCCGATGACTTTCACGGCCATGCCGCGCGGCACGGAAACCTTGTCGTCGAGCATATCGCCAGGGATGGTCGAGATGCGTATCACGACATCGAAGCTGGCGGGCGCGGCAAAAATGCCTTGCGCCAACTCGGGCGCCAGGGCGTCGAGCACCTCCAGGCGGGCGCGCAGCAAGCCATGGCTCTTGGCGTGCACGCTGCGCGTGGCATGGCCGGAATCGGCGTAGGTGGTGGCGGAAATGCCGTGCAGGGTCTGCAGCAGCTGCGCGCGCGTCTCCCGCTCGTCTTCTTCCTCGAATTCATAACGGCTGTCGTAGGGCACGGGCGGGCGGGGAATGGCGGACATGGCTTTTCCTTGTGATGGCTGAGTGTGCTCCATCATTGCCTCCTACGCCACAAACTTCTGTTTGCTGCCATACACAGGCGCAAAAACAGGCGCAAAAATAATAGCGGCGCCCACCCGTTTGGGCGGGCAATTAAACCAGGTGGATTACAGCGCTGCCAGGCGCGACGCGCCGCGGCTGTCCATGCGGGAGCGGAGTCTCTCCCACAGGCGGTCGTGGAAGGGCAGGGCGATCACGTTGCAGATCGGCTCGACCACGGCCAGCAAACCGCCGAATGCCATCGAACCCGTGGCCCAGTACATCGCGCCGAAGGCCACGCCCATGTGCAGACAGGTCTGGCTGACCTTTTCACCGGCCAGCGCGGCAAAGCCCACGCGGCTGGCGGCGTAGCGGCGGCGGATCGCGTGCCAGGCTTTTTCATGCCATGGCAGCAGGGCAACATTAATGATGGGTTCCATGATCGCTGCCAAGCCACCGAGTGCCAGCGAGCCCGTCAGCAAATAGGCGAGGCCGAAGGCGATCGACATGTGCGTACAAACCTGGCTGAATGTTTTGATGGCTATAAACAAGGGATGCTCCTTTCTGTTGAATTCGCTTATCCTTGAAGTAGATAGTAACGATTCTCATTTACAAAAGGAAGTAAAATTTCTCAACTGAATCAATAGATTGAAACTATTGCCATTTTATTTTCATGGCCGGCAGTTCGGGCGCCATCGCAGGCCTGGCTTTCAGGTGCGCTGGCATGGTCGCCCGGAGCGCCATTAGAATATCTGGCGCACTCCTGGGCGCCGGGAGCAGGGCGGGGAAGGGAGGAAACGCCATCGTTCAGCAGGGAGTATGGCTCTGTGTTGTCGTTATTCGTGGCAATGCGCGGCAAGTGCCGGAAGTAAAGTGGATCCCGAATCTGAGACGATGGTTTAAGCTGTGGTCCGTGAAGGGGATAACAGCAAATGAGTGAAGGTAAAAAACGCAGGGTGCATACGGCCGAGTTCAAGGCCAAGGTCGGTCTGGAGGCCGTACGTGGCGTCAAGACGGTAACGGAAATCGCGCAGGAGTTCGGTGTGCATCCGGTGCTCGTCGGCCAATGGAAAAAGGAAATCCTGGAGAATGCCGGGGCCTTGTTCGACGTCAAGCGCGGTCCCAAGCCCCTCGATGAAAGCAGCCCCGAGGACAAGCTGTACGGCGAGATTGGGCGGCTGAAGATGGAAGTGGACTGGCTTAAAAAAAAGCTGGGGCCGTGAGCCAAGAGGCGCGCCTGGGTTGGATCGAGGCCAAGCATG